>JANOVQ010000560.1:0-4916 GCA_031417495.1 Pseudomonadota bacterium
CCGACAAACGGATACCGGGTTCCAAGCCCACTGCGATGTCCAAATCGCTGGCGTTTGAGGCCTGTCCACGCGCGCGCGAACCAAACATCAGCGCGTACGCAATACGCGGATCCTCGGCGAGAATTGTGGTCAGTGGAGACATCTCGAAAATGTAGCATAGCTCGGGCCTCGAGGCCGCGAGAACCTGTGGGCGGCGTGCTCGCGACCACGTCCTGGATTTCTGGGCCTAGGTCAAATCAAAGTACGCTTCCATTAGAGTTTCGACCTGAATGGCCGACGCTGCAACCATTCCAACGATCCGGAATCCAGGGACAGTTTACTTTATTCATTTGGTTGGTAAGACGGACCGAATTTTCCGCAGGTCAGGTAAAACAATCCGTAAACTGTCCCTGGATTTCCCTATCCTCACCCAACACCACGAGCGCAGAGCGATGCAATTTTATCTGGATGGTTTCAGGCCTGGCGATCCCCACCTTGCCGAAGCGTCCGCGCAAACGGCCCAACACCTGGATGGGGTGCCCGCGCTGGTCGACGTACTGATCGTTGGTTGCGGTCCCGCAGGCCTGACCTTGGCCGCGCAGCTGGCGGCATTTCCCGACCTCCACATTTGTATCGTGGAACAGAAGGACGGCCCGCTGCAGTTGGGACAGGCCGATGGCATCGCCTGCCGGACCATGGAGATGTTCGAGGCGTTCAACTTCAGCGAGCGGGTGCTCAAGGAGGCTTGTTGGATCAATGAAGTGACCTTCTGGAAACCGGATGACGAGCAGCCCGAGAAGATCGTGCGTCACGGGCGCGTGCAGGACACGGAAGATGGCCTGTCGGAGTTTCCGCATGTGGTGCTAAACCAGGCGCGGGTGCATGACTTCTATCTGGAGGTCATGCGGAATTCGCCGAACCGGCTGGTGCCGCACTATTCCCGTCGCGTGCTCGATGTTGCGGTGAACGGTGATGCCGCGGATTACCCGGTGACGGTGCGGATGGCGCGAACCGACGCGGCCCATGCGGCCCAGCTGGAAACGGTGAAGGCGCGCTATGTCGTCGGCTGCGATGGCGCGCGCAGCGCGGTGCGCGGGTCCATCGGTCGACAGTTGGTGGGCGACTCTGCCAACCAGGCCTGGGGCGTGATGGATGTGCTGGCCGTGACCGACTTTCCGGACATCCGCTACAAGGCGGCCGTGCAGTCCGTAAACGGCAACCTGCTGGTGATTCCGCGCGAGGGTGATTATCTGGTACGCCTGTATGTGGAGATGGACAAGTTGGGTGATGAGGAGCGGATCGCCAACCGCGACATCACGGCAGACAAGCTCATCGCCGCGGCACAGCGCATCCTGTCGCCCTACACGCTGGAGGTGAAGGAGGTTCCGTGGTGGTCGGTCTACGAGATCGGGCAGCGCATTTGTGACAAGTACGATGAGGTGCCTGCTGCGGAGGTCGGCTCGCATTTGCCGCGGGTGTTCATCGCCGGCGATGCCTGCCATACCCACAGCCCCAAGGCCGGGCAGGGCATGAACTTCTCCATGCAGGACACCTTCAACCTGGGGTGGAAACTCGCCGCAGTATTGCGCAAGCAGTGCGTACCCAAATTGCTGCACACCTATTCGGCCGAGCGCCAGGTGGTTGCCCAAGAGCTGATCGATTTCGATCGCGAGTGGGCCAAGATGTTCAGCAATCGTCCCAAGCAAGGTGCTGGCGGCGAGTCCGCGGGCGTCGACCCGAAAGAATTTCAGAAGTATTTCGAACAACACGGCCGATTCACGGCCGGCATGGGCACCCACTACCGTCCTTCCCTCATCTGCGGGGAAGACACTTACCAGCATCTCGCCAAGGGCTTTGTGATCGGCACCCGCTTCCATTCGGCGCCGGTGGTGCGCCTTGCGGACGCCAAGCCGGCACACCTGGGACACGCGGGCAAGGCCGACGGCCGTTGGCGCCTGTACGCCTTTGCCGGCGCGAATGATCAGGTGGACACCAGGTCGGGTATTCGCGCGCTCTGCAAGTTCCTGGAGGAGTCCCCGGATTCGCCAGTACTAAAGCACACCCGCCCCGGCCAGAACATCGACGCGATGTTCGACCTGCGGGCCGTTTTCCAGCAGGGGCACCGCGAGCTGGACATCGAATCCATGCCCTCGTTGCTGCGGCCCCAGAAGGGGCGCTACGGTTTGCGCGACTATGACAAAGTCTTCTGCCCGGATTTAAAGAACGGCCCGGACATTTTCGATTTGCGGGGCATTGATCGTGGGCAGGGCGCTCTGATTGTGGTGCGCCCTGACCAATACATCGCCCATGTGCTGCCGCTGGACGCGCATCAAACGCTGACTGATTTCTTCGCCGCTTTCATGCTGCCGAACTAATATCCCGGGGACAGTTTATCGATATTAGAAATAGGTACACTGTCCCTGGATTCTTTCTACTTCTGCCTGTTCTGTTTGTAATAGCATGTCGTCTCATGAACCTGCGAGGGTGTGAAAGCGCGTTCGCACGACAGAGATCATCGGCTCGATCCCTGCATCGCACCCTGTTACGCACCCGAGCGGTGAATCGGTGACAAACTTAGTACCACCAATGACCTGGTTGGGCCTGCCGGCTACCACATGGGAATGGCTCTTCGTCGCCATCTTGATCGGCATCGCGATCGCGGCCCGTGCCTGTCCCAGGCTGCCCTGGCTGTCGAACGAATACTGTTACGACCCCTGGTCGTCGCGGCGTTACTACGTCGCGTCTGCGATCCTCGCGGGGATGGCGCTGCATATCGCTGGATTCCTCGGGACCTTCGATATCAACGACGACCAGCACCTGATCGCAGACGATCTGTTAGTCACGCATTTGTCGTTCGCCAACCTCCGCGTGCTCGCAGCGACTGACTTTCACGGTACTTTCCAGCCCTTAACGTATGTCACCGCCGCCCTCAACTGGGCCCTCGCTGGTGAGCAGTATTGGCTATGGTATTTGTTCAACTGGTTACTGCTGATCCCCATCCTTTATTGCGTTGCGCGCCTGAGCTGGCGCCTGACGGGCAGTACGCCGCGGGCTGCGCTCGCCGCCGTGTTTTTTGCAGCGACGCCGGTCGTTGCTGAATCCTTGTGCTGGATGAACGCTCGCGGCCAATGGCTTGGCCTCTGTTTTGCACTCGCTTCCTGCGTCATCTACCTCGAATACCGGTGGTGCGCGGCCCGCCACAAACCCGCATGGTTGGGGTTCAGTGTTGGATTATTTGCGCTCGCGCTTCTGGCGCCACCGACGTTCATCTATCTTCCACTGTGGCTGGTGGTTTTCGATGTCTGGGATCGACGTCGCGACTGGCGTGTTCTGCTCGCCGAGAAAGCGCCGTACTTCGCGCTCGCGACGTGGTCTGCATATCGCCTGTTGAGCAGCCCCGGTACGCGTTTCGCGGCACCTCCCGGCGACAGCTATTTCCACACACTGCTGATGGACGCGAATCTGCTCGTCGAGTACACGCGGACTTTGCTCGTGCCGACAGCAACCGGTCTTGAGCCGCCGCTCAATCTCCCTGCTGGTTGGCTGAGTGCGCCTGGAAGCGCGTCGATTCTAACCATCAACTTTGCCCCTTTGGCGTCAGTCATCATGATCGCCACGGGTGCTTTTATCGTGTTTGTGCTCAAACGCCGGCACGGCTGGTCGTTGCCCCTGTTATGGGCGACCGCGGCCTTCGTGAGCCTGTTGCCCGCCATGAATATTCCGGGTCAGGGGCTGGTAGGCGCCTTCGAGTATCGCTATACCTTATCGGCGCACGTGATCAGCGCAATCCTGCTCGCAGATTTCGCGCTTCGATTGACGCGCAGGAAGCAGCGGTGGAGTACGGCCTCGCGCGCCGTATCGTTGGGACTCGTGCTCGCCTACCTGGGCTGGGCCGTCAGCGTCACGTTCAGCACGAGCACGGCGTGGCGCAGTCCGGCTGCGTATTGGCAGCGGATGACCGAGCTTTATCCCATAAGCTATACGGCGCTTTACCGCGCAGGGAAAATTGCCCAGCGCGCCTCCCGACACGCGCAGGCGGTTGCCTATCTCCAACGCGCGTTGGAAGTGAACGCTGGCCACGATTTCCAGGTGTACCGACGCCTCGGCGAGAGTTTGTACTTTATGCACGATTACGCGGGCGCGAGGAAATACTGGCGAATTTACTACACCGAGAATCCGTACGAGATCACCGACAAAATGCGGCGACGTTTTCGCCGGATTAGCCTGCAACTGCCCGAAAAATAGTCTCCGCGCGCCCCTCCGGCTTGATCCCACACTCGCTAAGCGCACGTCTGGCTAGCGGCCGTGGTTTGGGTCTATGACCGTAGCATTGCGGCAGCCGAGCGCGGGTTTCAGACGGCCATCGCTGGCCTCGAAGCCGCGAGCACTGGTCTCGCGGAGATGCAAGAGCGCAAGCGCGACGGCTATCCCTCAGATGCCTACGTTGCCACGGTGCACATCGGACTCGGAGAAATAGAGGAGGCCAGCGCGGCACTGACCCTTGCCGAAGCCCAGCATTCCTTTTTCGTCAGCTTCTGGAGAGTCGACCCCGAACTCCATGCAGTGCGCGCCGATCCGCGTTTCAGTGCGCTGATGAAGAAAGTCGGGTTGGCACCATGACAGCGCACGTGCCGATCTGAACCACCCTAAACCAGGGACAGTTTACGGATATTTGAATTAGGTAAACTGTCCCTGAGGGATCCTCACGACCCAATCATCGGGATAATCGATCAGATCGCCGAATGTCGGGTAAGTTCCCTTCTCTATTTCCTTGAATTAGATCGTTATTTTGAGGGGAGCCGTCAGAAACTGTCCCCGTAATAGGAAAGCTTAGTCCATCCAACCTTACGAAAACTCCGAGCGCGGCGTTTCCCCAGAGACCACGCGCGGCATGGGTCGACGAAGGCCTTCGGATAATCAATAATCGGTCTAAGCCG
>JANOVQ010000561.1:0-1846 GCA_031417495.1 Pseudomonadota bacterium
ATCTTGTCCCGCACCTCGCCAAGGCCTTGCCCGCGCAGGCGGAACGGCAGGAACACATTCTCGGCCACCGTGGCCCAGGGCATCAGCGTGGGTTCCTGAAACACCACCCCCAGATCGCCAGCGCCCTTCCCACCTTCCCACTGGATGCGCCCGGCAGTCGGCGTGGACAGCCCCGTGTCACGGTTGTCGAGGCGGATGATACGAAAACCTTGTTCAGCAAACAGCGCACGCTGTTCGTCTGGAAATTCGACCGAACCCATTTGCTCGCCAAGCCCCGCGACCAGGACAAGCGGAACCCCCTCGGCTCGACCCGATACCTCATAATTGATCTTGAATCCCTCGCGTTCAATGCTCGGCATATCAATCCCCTTTTCTTTTTGCGCTTTACGGTCCCTTATACCACGGGCCTTCGGTGAGGCTTCTCCTGTTGAATTCGGTTCATTCCATTTATCCGTGGTAGCAGCTTTTGAAGGAACGCTGTTGCCGCCGACGCAGAATTGAGCCACTTTCGAGGCTTCGGCCGATCTCCCATTGATCCAGCGTAGCAAGCTCATAAGCCGCGACGCCGCTAGAGATTGGGCCGCTATTAGTGGCTCAGTGTGGCGTCGCCACCATGGCTCAAATTGAGATCGGCGCCAACAATTAATCGACCTCACAGTATCTTGAACAGTTGCTTAGGCACCACATCAGCGAAATCGACAAAGTCGACGATCGCATGCGCGAGCGCCAGTGCTGCCAATGCACGCCAGCGTAGGTAAATAAGCATAAAGACGGCACCGATTGCACTGGTCACAATGACGACATGTAAGCCGGCGCTCCAATGTATTAAGCCGAACGCGAGCGACGACACTACCGTCGTAACGACTATTCCCGAGTCTTCACTATGCATTAGCAATTCTGCGAGTACGGCGCGAAACACCGTTTCTTCCACCAAGCCGACGAAAGCGAGACCGACTGTCAAATCGAACCAATTCACGGCGGGCAAAGGTATACCTGGCATTCCGCCAAGAGCTGAATATCCGGGCAGCGCCGCAATAGCGGCATATCCATTCTGATCCAAAAAAACGCCTATTCCGGTCGCTAGCAACAAGGTCATAAAGACAGCCCGCATCGACCCCATTCGATACGCAAGAACGGCTCGCGAGAGCTGTCTTCGTTTGACCATCCAACTTACCAACAACAGTGGCAACGCCTTGACGAATATGTAGTCGATGGCAAGCCACGTGCGCCAATCGTGGATATAGACGTTGGCAAAATCGTTGAGATAGAAAGGGGCAAACAAGACCGCGAGCGCGACAACGTTAAGCGAATCACATCCGTTATCGTCAGGAGGATGTGGGGTCGCAAACGTCACGTGTGGTTCTCTAGCAATGTGCGAAGCCGGCCTTTCTTCGTCGGATATAACATCGTATAGACCGCTACAGCATCTGATGTTTTAGATCTACTCCAGCGGAGAATTCGCTGAATTGCAACGAAGCATGCCCTTATGCACGGTGGCGCGATTCGGAACGGATCACATGTTGCCCACAAAGGTTGCTAACACAAGTTTCACGCAGTGGCCGGAGTCGCGCAAGGCGTGAGAGAAGTCTCGACTCCAACCTGCCACATGTCTCGTCGTTCAAGTTTTCCTGATTGCGGACTCTCGCGCGTACACCAAAGTAAAAGTGCCCGGTCGAATCTTTCACTTTAGTGCCGTCCTGAAATTGATTAATCCATACAGCAAACACTTGACGTCAGCAGAGCGCAATTCCTGCAAATAGCGACTGCGCAGAGGGAATAGTACCTGCGAGGACTAAGTGACTTTGGCAAAGCGCTCCTCCGGCGACATCGCCTGCAGTCGATCGCG
>JANOVQ010000562.1:0-4921 GCA_031417495.1 Pseudomonadota bacterium
AGCTTATCGCTTGGTCGCCGAAATCGAATAAGAACCCCCTGCCACATACACTTTGGGTGCCAGGCGCGCGCGCGCGGGGGTGCTTTAAAAAACCACGCCGGTGGGGAAGGGGCCCAACCGGCGCGGGCGTTGCATTGTTGCTAGTTATAGTTATCGAGGGCTAAACATGGTCCTGACGATAATTTTTGCTCATCCCAGCCATGCGGTCCTTGAGCTGCAGCTTCTCTTTTTTGAGATGCTCCAGCGCGAGGGGTCCAACTACGACCTGCTTGGCGTTCGCTTCATGGACTTGCGTCCGGAGCGTGCTGTACTTGTCGTATAGGTGGCGGAACTTTGCACTGTCGAGTATCAGCGCGTCAACGGCATCCTGATCGAATTCGAACATGCGCCCTCCTTAAGTTGCGAAAGGATTGACATCGGTCATCTCTAAGGCTAGTTCACCGGACGCCCTGCTTCAAGTTGGATTTTTGCGCCAAGTGGATTTTGTAACCTTATGTTTTAACTGACTTTAGAAACGCAGAGCACCCATCGTAGCGGACCGGCTAAATACTCAATCCAGGCCGATTTCATGTTTCTTGTCGGATTTATCTGAGGCTATCGGTGGCCTCCAGCAGGGCCGAGGTGACCCCTGGCTCGAAGGCAGCATGGCCAGCGTCGGGGACCACCACGAACTTGGCTTCCGGCCACCGTTGGTGCAGGTCCCACGCGGTCGCCATGGGACACACCACATCGTAGCGCCCCTGCACGATCACCCCAGGCAGGTGACGAATGCGCGCAACGCCTTCCAACAGCTCAGTATCCGAATTAAAAAATCCGCGATTCACAAAATAATGTGCCTCGATGCGCGCGAACGCCAGCGCGAATTCATCCTCGCTGAAGGCTGCAACTTGCTCTGCATCCGGGAAGAGGTGGCTGGTCGCGGCTTCCCACACGCTCCACGCGCGTGCGGCTTCTAGTTGCGTCGCGCGCTCCGGACTGGTGAGTCGGCGATGATAGGCCGCCAACATGTCGCCGCGCTCGGGGCTTGGTATCACTGCCTCAAATGCCGCCCAGGCATCGGGGAACAGGGCGTTCGCGCCGGCCTGGTAAAACCACTCAAGCTCCCAGCGCCGCAACGTAAAGATCCCGCGTAACACCAGCGCAGTGACCTGCGCGGGATGGGTTTGCGCGTAGGCAAGCGCTAAGGTTGAGCCCCACGACCCTCCGAACAGCTGCCAACGCTCAATGCCAAGATAGTGACGCAGGCGCTCCATGTCGGCGACCAGCGCCCACGTGGTGTTCCGCTCCAGCGACGCGTGTGGGGTCGAACGTCCGCACCCGCGCTGATCGAAAAGAATGATGCGATAGGCCGCTGGATCGAAAAAGCGGCGCATCCTCGGCGCTGTCCCGCCCCCCGGTCCACCGTGCACGAATAACACTGGTTGCCCCTGCGGATTGCCGCTTTGCTCGTAATACATGCGATGCGGCGGATCCACCGTAATGAAGCCCGCATCAAATGGATCAAGACAAGGATAGAGCGCACGCATTGGGCTCGGCCACCGAGACTGGTCGAGCGAGGTTAAATCAACGTACCATGCCCGCGCAACGCACCTTTGCGATCCCGCCGTTTTTGCACACCATGACGCAAGCGAACCCTGCGGAGCATTTGCTCTTCATCACTGGCCGACTCGCCGAGCGCAGCCTCACGCGCGTGTTGGCCGAACTCGCGCCGCGAACCTTCACTTACGAAATTCGGGTCCTCGGTGTGGCGGTGGCGGCGTTGTTGACGGTGGAGATGATCGCGCGCCGCGTGGGCGAGCTCGGTGCGACTACGCGCGTGATTGTGCCAGGCCGTTGTCGCGGCGACCTCAGCGCGCTCGCCACCCAGTTCGGCATCCCGTTCGAGCGCGGGCCGGAAGAATTGAAAGATCTGCCAGCCTATTTTGGCGCCGCGCGCCATGCGCGCGATTTGTCGCAACATGCCTGCCTGATATTCGCGGAGCTAGTCGATGCGCCCCTGCTCACGCCAGAAGCTTGTGTGGCGCGCGCGCTGCAGTATCGCGCCGATGGCGCGGATGTGATCGACGTGGGCTGTCTGCCCGACGTCCCCTTCCCGCATCTCTCCGACTGTGTGCGAATCCTCAAAGACGCCGGCTTCTCAGTCAGTGTCGATTCGCTGAATCCGCAAGATTTACTCGCAGGAGGACAGGCGGGTGCGGACTACCTGTTCAGTCTGCACGAGGACACGCTTTGGATCGCAAACGAAGTCCCGGCCACCCCAATCCTGATTGGGCGGGAGCCTGGCGAGTTGGCGGCCTTGATCCGCACTGTCGAAAATTTTCTGCCGACGGGACGCCCCTTCTTTGCCGATGCGATTCTCGATCCAATCCATCACGGGTTCACGGCCTCGATATTGCGTTATCACGCTTTGCGTGAACGCTTTCCGGATGTCGAAATCATGCTGGGCATCGGCAATCTCAGTGAGCTCACGCACGCCGATTCCCTTGGGCTCAATACGCTGCTGATGGGCATCGTGTCCGAACTGCGCATCGGCGCGGTACTCACCACCGAAGTCAGCCTGCACTGTCGAACTGTCGTGCGTGAACTTGCCCACGCGCGAAGGGTGCTCTTCGCGGCCCACGAAGAAGGGATGCCACCACGCCATATCGATGAAGGCCTACTGGCGCTACATGAGCGCAAGCCCTTTCCTTATTCGCCGGCCGAGATCGCGGAGTCTGCGCAGGACGTAAAGGATCTTAATTTCCGAATTCAAGTAGCGAGCGACGGCGTCCACGTTTACAACCGCGAAGGGTTGCATGTCGCGACTGATCCTTACGATTTATTTCCGCTGCTCGGCGTCGCGCAGGATGGTGCGCATGCGTTCTATCTTGGACTCGAACTCGCGCGCGCGCAGATCGCGTGGCAACTCGGCAAGCGCTACGACCAGGATGAGGAGCTTGCCTGGGGCTGCGTGCGACCGCGGCCTGACTGTGACAAGCGCCACTTTGCAGTGGAGCGGAGTACCGTGGCGGCGCGTAAAGCGTACCGGCGTAAGCCTAAATCGGAAGATTAGCCACGGCGGCACTGAGGGCACGGAGGGAAGAAGACGTCTCCTCGTCTTTAATGGGAAAAGCCACCTCAACGTCACGTTCGTCATCCCGGGCGCAGACCCGGGATCCAGGGACGCTTGATATTCAGTATGGATCCCGGATAAGCGCTGCGCGCTTTCCGGGATGACGGGACAGAGGTTTCTTTCCCTAATTCCCTCCGAGTCCTCCGTGCCTCCGTGGTTAATCTCTTCTTAAGCCCGCAGCACCTTATCCAACGCGCGATACGTCTCCTCCGGTCGCTCTTCGAGCATGCCGTGTCCGCAGTCTTTCAGCAGTGTGAGTTCTGCTTGCGGAAAATGCTGCATGAACCCGCGCGCCGCCTTGAGTGGGGTCATGCGATCCCGATCCCCCAAAATGAGGGTGACCGGACATTGCAGCTGGCGCGCCATCTCGGCGCCCTGCGTGTAGGTATGGCAGGCATTTAAATCGGCATACAACACGCCGGGTGCGGCGCGTTCGACCAGGCGCTGAATGGGCGTGATGATACTCATGCCGGGCACCGCGTTGCCGCCGATTTGGGCGAGATAGTCGTGCCCCCAAATCATGAGCATGTCAATCGCCGCCTGCTCGTTACGCTGTGCGGCGTCCAAGAGTGGCTTGCCGACCAACATGGGATAGCTGAAGCCGAGCAACGCCAGCTTGTGGGCGAGGGTCGGCCTTGTCGCTGCGGCGTGCAGACACACCAACGCGCCCATGCTGTGCCCGGCGAGCACCGCTTGCGTGATCCCGAGCGCATGCAGACTGGCAAGCAGCCAATCTGCTAAAGCCTCAATTGACGTGAGTGCGGCACCGCCTGAGCGGCCGTGCCCGGGGAGATCGAAGGCGAGCACGTTGTGGCCGTTGCGCGCGAAGTAGCGCGAAAAAAGGGTCCACACGGTATGGTCCATGCCCGCTCCGTGAACGCATATGAGCGTCGGTTTGGCGGCATCAAACGGTACCCCACCGTTGGCATAGAAGACGTCCTGTCCGTTAAGCGTTAACTGCATGGCGCTGCCCTCAGTGTTGCGCGCGCTGCAGCGCGCGACCCAAATCGTCGAGCAGATCCTGCGGATCTTCGAGCCCGACTGACAATCTCACCAGCCCCTCCGGGATCCCCGCTTTAGCGAGTGCCGCCGCATCGAGCCGTGCATGGGTGGTGCTGGGGGGGTGAATCACCAGCGACTTCGCATCCCCGACATTCGCCAGATGCGAGAACAACTGTAATGCTTCGATAAATTTGCGCCCCGCTGCACGCCCACCCTTGAGTTCGAAACTGAACACTGCACCCGCACCGTGCGGTAACAGACGCTGCGCGAGTGCGTAATCTTCGTGCTCCGGCAGCCCGGGGTAGGTCACCCGCTCCACCGCCTCCTGGGTAGTCAAAAACTCTGCGATGCGCTGGGCGTTCGCGACATGGCGCGGCATGCGCAGCGGCAGAGTTTCGAGACCCTGTAAGAACTGAAAAGCCATGGCTGGGCTCAACACCGCGCCGAAATCGCGTAAGCCTTCGAGCCGCGCCCGCATGATGTACGCACACGGTCCGAACTCCTCCGTGAAATCGATCCCGTGTAAGCCGGGATCGGGCTCAGTCAAACGCGGAAAGCGCCCCGACGCCTCCCACTCGAAGCGACCCGCATCCACCACGCAACCACCGATCGCAACCCCATGCCCGCCGATGAACTTGGTCAGCGAATGGACAACGATGTCCGCCCCATGGTCAAAAGGTTTCAGCAGCACCGGCGTGGTCAGCGTCGCGTCGATCACCAGCGGTAGCCCCGCGGCATGCGCGACAGCGGTGATCGCGGGGATATCAAGCACTTCACAGCGCGGATTGCCCACGGTCTCGGCGAAGA
>JANOVQ010000563.1:0-2089 GCA_031417495.1 Pseudomonadota bacterium
AAGGCCGTGGTGCTGCGTTTCCTCGAACGGGTCAGCGGTTATTCGCGCCAACAACTCACCCGGCTGGTGAAACGGGACGGCGAGCGCGGCCCACTCCGCAAACGTTACCGCGGCTCACGCACGAGCTTTGCGCGCACCTACGCCGCCGCGGATGTGCATTTGCTGGCGGCCACCGATACGCTGCATGGCACGCTGTCAGGGCTGGCGACCAAGAAGCTCATGGCGCGTGCCTACCACCGCTTCGCCGATGCCCGCTATGCGCGCTTGGCAGAGATCTCGGTAGCCCATCTGTACAACCTACGCCAACAAACCGACTATCAACGCCAACGTCAGATCGGGACCAAGACCCGGCCGGTCACGATTGCTATCGGCCAACGACGCGCGCCGAGGCCCAACAATCAACCCGGCTATTTACGCGTGGACAGCGTCTGCCAGGGCGATTTGGACGGCGCCAAGGGCCTTTATCACCTCAATGCCGTGGATTGCGTCACGCAGTACGAGGGGGTGGCCACGTGCGAGCGCATTAGCGAGGCTTTCCTGCTCCCGGTGCTCGAAGCCCTACTGCAGAGCTTCCCTTTCGTTATCCGCGGTTTCCACAGCGATAACGGCTCCGAATACATCAATCATCAGGTCGCCAAATTGCTCAACAAACTCTTGATCGAAGAGCACACCAAATCGCGCTCGTGCCACAGTTGGGTGTCCAAAACTTTGTCGTCAATCAGATTGTCTCCAGATCAATCACGAGCCGCTGACCCAGCAGATTAATCGCCTGCGCAATACGCGGCAATTTTGAGCCGTAGTGCGGGTCGAGCAAGCGGCGCACTTCTTTTTCATCGACGCCGAGCTGCCTTGCAAGCTGCATTTTGCTGATGCCGGCCTGGCGCATTGCGATGTATAGCGCCGCTTTCGCCATTGTTTCCGCAGGCGGCGAGACAAGATGCTCGCGCCGCTTTGCCTTGCTCGGACCAGGGAAATCGATGCCTTCAATCATATAGGTCGCGAAGACCTCATCCATCGCGTCCGCGGCCTGCTCAAGCGCGTCCCGCTCATCTTCACCCTGGGTAATCAATTGCGGCAGATCGCGGCATGTCACGATATACCCGCCCTCTTCGGCAGTCGTGAGTCTTACGGGATACTGGAAACGATTCATGCTGGAAGCCCTTTCACAAGTCACTGGCCTTCAAGCCAAGCTGAGTGCACATGCCATGGTATGTGCCGGTTTTGAGTTCGTCTTTCGGGTTGCGAACAATAGTGAAGGTCGCTCCGTAATATAGCGTCTGATGACTACCTTTCCCCCGTGATGCATGCAGCGTCACGACTACCTTCCGGGCTTTACCGAGGATCTTCACCTTGCGGATGAACTCGTTTCCCGTCATGGGGTTATAGTCGGACGTAAACGCCCGAATGTAAAGCGACGGTCACCTCTACGCTCCCGGCAAGTCGCGATGCGGCTGACCGGGCCGACCGCGCACCGATGGTAAGCGTCTGTTGCGACGTCTCACCGCACAAGTAGTAGGGAGTATTCGCGACGGACACCAAATATATTAGGGGAGCGGGTCATCCGTAACCTCCAATCGAGGCTTTGAGAAACGCGGTATCGGCTTCCGTGCCGATGGCGGGACGTTAAGCCAGCGCGCGTTTCGCTGTCAATTCATTGGGTGTCCTCGAATTCCCGCTGTGGGCCTCGACCACGGCGGATTCGCGGCGCACCCAGCATCGCCTCCGTCCACGGCGGATTGTCGGGATCGTCGCGTTTAACGGCGATACTTTTTGGTGGTTTCAATGTAGTAGTTCGCTTCATAAGGTTCTGCTTTTCGAAGAGAAACGTAGCGGTCATCATCAGCATCTTCGGTGTGCACGAGGACGACCACTTCATCATTGAGTATCCCGAATGTAACCCAGCGCGGTTCTCCGTAGGCTTCGCGCACATCTTCGCGTGTCACAGTTCATTGGGTGTCCCCGATTTTGACAATTCAGATTACGCGTTCGCCATTCGATGGCTGTCCCAGAATGTGTTTTCCTCGTCCCGGTCCCAGATTAGATTCCCCCGACTTCCTCGTGTAGTGCTTGGCAGTCAATTCATTGGGTG
>JANOVQ010000564.1:0-1553 GCA_031417495.1 Pseudomonadota bacterium
CACTCTACCCGGTGGTCAAATACGCCTTCAAACATCCGCTCACGCACGAAGTGGCGCTCGGCTCGCAGTTGCAAGACCGACGGCGCCGCACGCATGCCGCAGTGGCGGGTGCGATCGAAGTGGAGCGAGCGGATCGTCTCGACGAGAGTGCGGCCCTGCTCGCGCATCATTACGAGGCCGCGGGCGAAATCCTGGTGGCGGCACACTGGCATCGGCGGGCCGGTGAATGGGCGGGTTTGAAGGACATCATGGCGGCGTTGCATCACTGGCAGAAGGTGCGCGAGCTCGCACGCCTTGCGCACGATTCAGCGGAAACGGACAAGCTCACGGCAGTGGCTTGTACACAGGCTTTTACGCTGGGGTGGCGCCTGGGGGCGTCGGTCACAGCTGGCACGGAACTCTTCGAGGAGGGTTGCGCCGCCGCCGAGCGCGCAGGCGATTTAGAGACACTGGCGATGCTCAACGCCACTTACGGTACCGTCCGCAGCCAGAACCAAGAGATCACCAACGACCATCTTGGATACACGCGCGAAGCAGTGAGGATCGCCGACCGTGCTGGTAAGGATGCACTACGCTGCGCGACACGCGCTTATCTGATTTTTGGGCACGTGGCCACGGGGCAACTGCGCGAAGCTGAGCGCATCGCGGACGAACTCATCGAGATAGCGAACAAGGATCTTGACCTGGGTGCGCATTTAACGGGCTTCAGTCCGTTGCGAGCCGCTCACTTCTTCCGCCATCACAGCGTCGCCTTTATACGAGCTCCCGCAACGGCCCTCCGCGAGTTTCCGCTGCTGCGAAAAGACGCGTTAGACAGGTGCTGCCCGGAACAGGCAGTCTGGATATTGTGGTTCGAAGCTGAATTAAACGGCGCCCTTGGTCGAACTGACGGCATGCGCGCGTTAGCGCAAGCGGCTCTTCGGCTGGCGGCGCCGCTCACATTTGCAAGTGAGCTTGTCGCCACACTCACGCAGTGTGAAGCGCTGGCCAGCGAGCACGCGTGGCAAAACTTGCTGGACATCGCTGAAAATACATTGCGACTGATTCGCGCGCAGCGCGTCATGCAGCTCATTCAACCGATTCCCCTTGCATACATCGGCGCCGCACAGCTTGAACTCAGAAACCTTCTCGCCGCCCGCGCGGCGGCGGAACAAAGCGTCGTCTTTATACGTTCGTCAGAAAGCGCGTGGAGTCCGCGAAGCTACGCGGTACTTGCCCGCGCCCAGCTCGCATTGGCCGAGCCGGCAGCCGATATCGCAGCGACGTTAGACGAATACGCAGTGCTGCTTACACGCACCGGATTTCATCTCTACGAAGGCGAACTGCAGGAGTTGCGCGCGCGTCTGGCCGAGCGTGAAGGCCACGAGACCGAGCGAATCGCTGCATTGAAACGTGCCCGCGATTGTTACACCCAGTTCGGCATGACCGCACGGGCCGAACAGATCGCGACGGCATTGGCGGATATTTCGTAGGCTGGGGTGAGGGACGAACCCCAGCGTTTGGCAGCCTCGAACATCGCCGCGTACTCGTTGTCGGGGATGGTGAACCAGCCA
>JANOVQ010000565.1:0-2879 GCA_031417495.1 Pseudomonadota bacterium
TCACGGTCTTGCCAACCCCGGCACCGCCGAATAAGCCCACCTTACCGCCTTTCGCGAAGGGGCAGATCAAGTCAATCACCTTAATGCCAGTTTCGAGGAGCTCAGTGGCCGGCGACAGATCCGTGAATTTTGGTGCTTCGCGGTGGATCGACATCATCTCCGTCGTCTCAATCGGCCCCGCCTCATCGATCGGCTCGCCGAGCACATTCATGATCCGGCCGAGTGTTTTCTGGCCGACTGGCACCGTGATCGGCGCGCCGGTATTGGTCACCACCATGCCTCGGCGCAGGCCATCGGTCGTGCCCAGCGCGATTGTGCGCACTACGCCATCCCCAAGCTGCTGCTGAACTTCCAGGGTGGTCGCCCCGTCGGCAACCTTCAGGGCGTCGAAAATTCTGGGAACCGAAGCAGTGGGGAATTTGGCATCGATGACCGCCCCAATGATCTGAGAAATGGTTCCTGTGCTCATGCGATTCGTCCTCTGTAAAGGTGCTATTCGGTAATCAAAGCAGTGTCGATCAAACCGCTGCGGCGCCGCTGACGATCTCAGCCAGTTCCTGCGTGATCGCAGCCTGGCGGGCTTTGTTGTAAATCAATTGAAGCTCTTTGATGAGCTTGCCGGCATTGTCGGAGGCGCTCTTCATGGCGACCATCCGCGCTGCCTGTTCGCAGGCGATATTCTCGACAACTCTTTGGTACACCAGTGATTCGATGTAGCGCGCCAGCAAGTGCTCCATCACTTCCTTCGCTTCCGGCTCGTAGAGGTAATCCCAGTGATGCGTCAGGTCGCTGTCGGCCGCTGCTTTGAGTGGCAGCAGTTGCTCAAGGTCTGCTTTCTGCGTCATTGAATTCACGAAATCGTTGGAGGCGATGAACAGTTGGTCAATCGTGCCTGCCATATAGGCATCCAACATGATCTTGACGGTGCCAATCAATTGTTCAATATGCGGCTGGTCGCCGATTCGACTGACCTGGCCACTTACCGTGCCTCCGATTCGCTGAAAAAATTGCACGGCTTTGCGCCCAATGGTGCAGAACTCGAATTCCACTTGCGTGGCCTGCCACTGCTTGATGTGCTGGATTAAAAGCCGAAACAGGTTTGAATTTAGGCCCCCGCACAAGCCACGATCAGTGGACACCACAATCACGCCCACGCGCTTGACGGGCCGCGACATGAGAAACGGATGCCGGTACTCGGAATGCGCATCTGCGATATGCGAGACCACTGCGCGCATCTTCTCGGCATACGGGCGAGTGGCACGCATGCGTTCTTGCGCCTTGCGCATCTTGCTCGTCGCGACCATCTCCATCGCACGCGTGATTTTCTGCGTGTTTTGGACACTCGCGATTTTGACCCGGATTTCTTTGCCTACGGCCATGGAAAATTCCTTGCGTCAGGCGCTACCAGGTTTGGGTCTGCTTGAAGTGCGCGATCGCTTCTTTGAGCTCGTTATCAATCGCATCCGAGAAATCGCCGGTCTCGTTGATCTCTTTCATCAACTGCGCCTTGCTGCTGTTCATATAGCCGTGCAATGCAGCTTCGAACGCCCCCACCTTCTTGACCTCCACATCATCGATATAGCCGCGGTCAACCGCATACAGCGAAACCGCCATTTCAGCCACCGACAGCGGTGAATACTGCTTCTGCTTCATGAGTTCCATTACGCGCTGGCCGCGATCAAGTTGCTTGCGAGTGAGTTCGTCGAGGTCGGACGCGAACTGGGCGAAGGCCGCGAGTTCGCGATATTGCGCCAAGGCCAGACGAACACCGCCGCCGAGCTTCTTGACGATCTTCGTCTGCGCCGCACCGCCGACGCGCGAAACCGACAGGCCCGCGTTGATGGCCGGACGGAACCCGGAATTGAAAAGATTGGTTTCCAGATAAATCTGGCCATCGGTAATCGAAATCACGTTGGTGGGCACGAAGGCCGACACATCGCCGGCCTGCGTTTCAATGATCGGCAGAGCCGTCAACGAGCCGGTTTTGCCTTTCACTGCGCCTTTGCTTTCGCGCTCGACATAGGCTTCATTCACCCGCGCCGCACGTTCAAGCAGGCGTGAATGGAGATAGAACACATCACCGGGATAGGCTTCGCGGCCTGGAGGCCGGCGCAAGAGCAGCGAAATTTGGCGATAAGCCCAGGCCTGTTTGGTGAGATCATCGTAAATGATCAGCGCATCTTGGCCAGAATCGCGGAAATACTCACCCATCGCGCAGCCGGAATAGGGTGCGATGTACTGCATGGCGGCCGATTCCGAGGCCGTGGCCGCGACCACAATGGTATGCCCCATCGCGCCGTGCTCTTCGAGTTTGCGAATCACGGTGTTAACCGATGACGCTTTCTGCCCGATTGCCACATAAATACACTTAATGCCGGTATTCTTCTGATTGATGATGGCATCGATCGCGACTGCGGTTTTTCCGGTCTGGCGATCGCCGATGATCAGTTCGCGCTGTCCCCGACCAACCGGCACCATCGCATCGATGGATTTCAAGCCTGTTTGCACCGGCTCCGAAACCGATTTTCGCCAAATTACCCCTGGTGCGATTTTTTCAATCGGCGAACTCAAGGTGGTTTCCACGGGTCCTTTGCCGTCGATCGGCTGACCTAGCGCGTTGACCACCCGCCCCAGCAGCGCTTCTCCGACCGGCACTTCCAGAATGCGCTTCGTACAGCGCACGACGTCACCTTCACTGATGTGCTGGTATTCGCCCATGATCACGGCACCGACCGAATCTTGTTCCAGGTTCAGGGCGAGACCAAAGGTATTGCCGGGGAACTCGATCATTTCGCCCGCCATCACGTCCGAGAGACCGTGAATTCGCGCAATTCCGTCCGACAGACTGACGACCGTCCCTTCAGTACGCGCCTCGGTCG
>JANOVQ010000566.1:0-10250 GCA_031417495.1 Pseudomonadota bacterium
GGCGTCGGGAGCGCCGCCGGCGGGCGAGTGACCGGTTGTTCGGCCACAGCTTTGTGCAAAGTGGCTAACCACTGCCGCCGCTCGCTGCAGCCTGCGCCGGCTTGCACAGCGCGCATCTGCACGAGCAACGCCGGCAGGATCGTCGCCGCCGCGCCGAGCATTTCTAAGGTCCTGGGCGGCCCTTCTCGAAAGGCCTCGGGCGCGCAGTCAATCTGGATGATCCGGGCATCTCGGCGGAACTCCGCGCCGTAACGGAAAGTCCAGTTGAGGCGAGCGCCGACCACGAGCACGACGTCCGCTTCGGCCAGTACTCGACTCTGTAGCGAAGTGTAGGCGAGTGGATGATCGTCGGGGAGCAACCCTCGGCCCATCGGCGATGCCACAAAAGGCGCTGTCAACTTCTCTACCAGTTCGCGCAGTATCAGGTACGCTTCGCCCCAGCGTACCCCTTTGCCGAATACCACGACGGGTCGCTTCGCGCACACCAGGAGTTCGGCTGCCTGTTCCACAAGCGCGAGATTGCAATGCGCCGCGACGACCACTGGCCTGGGATCTTCGGTGCGGACGGATGCCAGCGCGACGGTGGCTTCGAGGCAGTCTTCCGGTAGTTCGACATAAACCGGGCCGGGACGGCCTTCACCTGCCTCGCGGCTTGCCGCAGCCAACACCTGTACAACGGTCTTCGGACTGGCGGCGCGAAAGCACGCTTTGGTCAGCCCGGCCAGCGCGCGCACCCCGTCGAGCGCCATGAACGCACCCATGCCCTCAGCCGCCCGTTCCGCAGCGCCGGCCAGCAAGAGCACAGGCCAGCCGTTATCCTGGGCGACACACATCCCGGTTATCGCGTTCGTAACCGCCACACCGCTCGACACGAGCGCCACGCTGACCAAGCGCCCCGCAAGGTAGTTGTGCGCGGCCGCCATCATCACCGCTGCCTGCTGATGGCGAACCCCGATAGCCCGCAGTCCCGCTGTCGCGCAGCAGCCTATCGTCTCGTCGGTCGGCAGGCCCGCCATACCATAGACGTGCGTAATCCCGAGTGCCTTGAGGCCATGTGCCACAACGTCATGTCCCCGGACCCGGCGTGCGCGCAAACGCCGCTCGAATTCCATGCGCTGCAGCGGGCTCAAACGGGCTAGCCGATTTAGTGCAGTGTCAACGCGGCTCGATTCGAAAACGCTGTTATCCACGAGTTCCAACCGCATGCGCAGCTGTCGCGGTTGGCTCCACTTCATCAAGGATGCGTTCTAGCTCAGCGATGGAGGATGGTCCAAGTCCTTGGCGGATTCTGTCGGCCAGCTCGGCCACTGTAGGCTGCAGGAACAAGGCCGCTGTCGGCAGTTCGACGGGCAGCAGTGCAACGACTCTCGCGACCACGCGGGTTGCGTTCAGTGAGTCACCGCCGAGAGCGAAAAAATTGTCGTGGATCCCGATCGTCGCGACTTCCAAGACTTCGGCCCACGCCTGTGCGAGTATCGCTTCGATGAAATCGCGTGGCGCGACGAAGGCTTGCTGACGGTTTTCACGCAGGCGCTCAGCCAGCCCTATGCGCTGGATCTTGCCGGTCGGGCCCTGTGGGATCTCGCTGAGAATCAACACTTCACTTGGCACTTTGAAGTCGGCGAGCCGACCGAACAGGAACTCGCGCAAAACCTGGGAGCTGAGCGCACTAGCGGCGGTGAGCACCACCGCCGCCGCGACATCCTCACCGAGGCTTGGATGGGGCACGCCAAAGGCGACCGCTTGCGCGACCTCGGGATGCGCGAGCAGTGCCTCGTCGATCTCGCGCGGCGCGATCTTTTCTCCGCCGCGGTTGATGATTTCTTTGAGGCGTCCCGTAATGTAGAGGTAGCCTGCAGCGTCGAAGTAACCTTCGTCGCCCGTCCTAAACCAGCCATTCGTGAAAGCCGTGCGATTCGCTTCGGGATTGGCATGGTAGGCACGCATCACGTTGTCGCCGCGGATGGCAATTTCACCGCGAGTGCCGGACGATACGGGCAAACCCCGGGCCTCGATAATTGTGATTTCCGGGCCAGCCGATAGGCCCACCGATCCGGCCTTGCGCTCGCCCGGCGGCAGTGGATTGCTGGCCATTTGGTGTGCCGCTTCCGTCATGCCGTAGGATTCGATGACAGGGCATTTGAAGCACTCTTCGAGTCGCCTGAGGGTGGCAGGCGCCAGCGCGGCGGACGACGACCGGATGAAGCGCAGCGGCTGGCCCAATCGCCTTCCGACGTCCGACTCGGCAGCCGCAATAATCGCCTGGTGCATGGTTGGCACGGCCGAATACCAGGTTGCGCCGTAGCGTTCGAGCCAGTCGAAGAAGGCCGGCAACTGCAATGCGGCCGCGCATAGCACGCTGCCGCCGCTGGCGAGCGGCGCGAGCAATCCGGCCAGCAACCCATGGATGTGGAACAGCGGCATCACGTTCAGCGCGCGATCCACGGGCGTCAGCCGTAAGGCCATCGCGATATTCGCCATGGACGCCACGAGATTCGCGTGACTCAACGGCACCTGTTTGGGCCGTGCAGTCGTGCCAGACGTGTGCAACACGAGCGCGATGTCGTCGCCGCCTGCGGCTGCCGCGATCATGCTTGGGCTCGCGTCGGCGCTTGCCCAGAGTTCAGTCCCCACCTCTACGATCGGGATCCTGCGCGCGGTTGCGACTTCGCGCGCCAGTGGCGGGCTCTGCGGCGTGACAAGCAGCGCGCGCGGCTCCAAATCGTCCATGAAATATTCGAGCTCGGCCTGTTGATAAAGGGGATTCAAGGGCGCACACGCCGCGCAGCGCATCACCCCGAGCACTGCAACCGCCGTGTCGATACCGTTCGGCGCGACGACCGCCACGCGATCCCCGGCCGCGATTTTCAGCGTCTCCAGACGGCGCGCAATTCGATCAGTACAAACGGCAAGTTCGGCGTATGAAAGGGAAGTCCCATCGATCGCCAACAAGGCCGGGTGGGCGCTGAATTCGCGCGCGTGCCTTTCGAGTATTAGATCGACACGCATGACAGATGAAATGGCCGGACCGGTCGGCATCAGGCTCCTTTGCTATTGAATCGTCGAGACCCATATAGACGGCAAGCGCTGTTGGCAATAGGGCTTCCTCGTCGAAGCTACCTGCCCCGGGTTGTCCGCTACCTCCTGAATAGACGTCGCAGGATTTTAGGCCGGCGATCCGGAATCTCCGGTTAACAATTGCAAAGCTGGGCAAGGGACCGGAGTAGATAGTCGGCCTGAACGATTTCTCAACCGCGGCCCCAATTCCTTGTCGTTATAACACGCGTGTTGCCGCCGACCCTGTACTGAGCCATTTCCGCGGTATCGGCCGACCTCCCATTGAGCCAGTGTAGCGGGCTCAGAAGCCGCGACGCCGCTAGAGATTTGGTCTAAAGCACTGGCTCAAAGCGGCGTCGGCACCATGGCTCAAATTGAGATCGGCGCCAACACACCATGACTACAGTTGACAAAGGCGTGTTCAATCCGGGGAACAGCAGCGATGGCTCGGTCGGATTCACCGCGACGGCGACAGCACTGACCCTCAATCACGACCTAACCTGAGCGCTTGGAGTACACGAATAGGAATTCACTTTTCCATTCGGCGCGAAGCCCCTGGCGGGCAGACTTGCCTCCCAGGGACGAGACACGGACATTCGCCGGAAGTGACGAGCGCGCTACACGGGCGGGAGTCGGGGATTCAGGAATCGAAAATGCGCCGCAATGTCGTCCGTAGTCGTCAGCCAGACGTCGGGTCTGCCCGCGATGTAGGCCAGCGCACGCGCGAGGTACTTGTGCCGGAACGGTTGATTGATGATGAAGGGGTGGAGGCCTATGCCCATGACGCGGCCGCCGGTCACGGCATCCGCACTCAATTGATCGTATTGGTCTTTCAGGATCTCGACGAAATCAGGTCCGCTCAGGTTGCGGGTGACGCATAGCGTGACGTCGTTGAGTTCGATCGAATACGGAATGCTCAGCATGCCGGGCACATTGAGATGAAACGGCTGATCGTCGGCACACCAATCGAGCACATAATCGAGGCCAAGCTCGGCGAGAATTGCGGGCGTGTCGAACGTCTCGGTCAACGCCGGTCCAATCCAGCCGCGCGGGCGGGCGCCGGTGGATTTCTCGATCTTGTCGACCACCGCGGTCAGATAGTCCCGCTCCTCATTGCGGGTGGGAAAGGCCTGAAAGGTCGAATTGTCCTTTCCGTGGGCGACCCAGGCCCATTCTCGGCTGCGTCCGGCCTCAATGATGTCGGGGTAGCGGGTGCAGACGTCCGAGTTCAGGAACGCCGTCGCGCGGAGGCCGAGACGATCAAGAGATTCGATCATTCGCCAGATGCCGACGCGCATACCGTAATCTCGCCACCCGTAATTGAGCGGATCGGGTTTCAGCAGGGCCGTGCCACCGAAAATCGACGTCGACGGTTTGTCGATCAGGTAGTGCTCGAGGGCGACACCCACATAGAAAGCGACCCGCTTGCCACCCGGCCAATGGAAAGGTGGCCGCGAGACGATTGACGAGTAGTCGTAGAGTCGATTGTCCATCTCATGTCCTCTTGGCCACGCGACGTGACGCGCCCGTTGTCATTTCAAGCACGCCATGCAGGGATTCAGTACTCGCCTAGTCGCGAATGAATGCCAGCACTCCGCTGGTAAAGCGTTGTCGCTGATCGCGAAAGACTTGATGTCCGGCCCGATTGATCACGAGCATCGAGGCTTCGCGGGTGTGCTCGCCGAGCATGTCGAACAGCGCATGGCCGAGCGCGATCGGTGCCGAGCGATCGTTCAAGCCCCAGACGAGCAGCAGCGGCACCGGGATGCCCGTGGTCCGGAGTTTGGCCTGCACGTCTGCTTTGGCCCGCACCAGGCTCGGCAGCCAGTGAGCGGCGGCGTTTCTTGCATAGCCGGAGACCGCCGCGCGCTGATTGTCGCTGCGCAACCAGCCGGCCGCGAGTTGCACATAGCTCGTCGGCAGATCGCCCTCGGTGACCGCTTGCGCGGCGTGATAGTGCCGCACCACCCCTTCGGGATTCGAAGGCGCCGATTTCTCGACGTTATCGTAAAAATCCATGTCAGTACCCGTCGGCAGCGGGGGCGCCGCCGAAGCGCTGCTGATGATGACCAGTTTCGAAATGCGGTCCGGGATCCGGAATATCACCAGGAACGCCGCCAAGCCGCCGCGGGAATGCCCCATCAGCACGATGTTCCGGAGATCGAGCGCCTCGATCAGCGCAACGGCGTGATCCGCGACCGCTTCCATCGTCCAGGATTCATCGGTTGTCGGGAGATCGGATTCCCCCATGCCGGGTTTGTCGTAGGCGATCACTCGGTAATCCCTGTCGAAGTCCTCGAGCACCGGGCCCCAGGATTCGATCCCGAGCGGCACGAAAAAACCGCAGTGGCCGCCATGAATGAGGAAGACCGGATCGGCATCGCGGCCGTTATCGTAGTAGCGCGTCAAAACACCATGCAGCGAGATTCGCGCGAATCCGTCCTGAGGCCGGCTGTTTGCCATAGTCATACTCCTGTCTGTTTCGGTTGCACGGGTGGGCGGTTGTTTCGCCTGTGCATGCAACGACCGGGTACGTGGCTTGCGCCGCCCGGCCGCATGGCTGCTAAGGCCGCTCGGGCACTTGTGACCGGCCGCGGAACTCGTCTATCAGCCGCTCCCACACGAACTCGAGTTCATAGGCCGAGGAACGCGCAAGGCCATCGAGATCCGGAAACAACGATGAACTCGTGACATTCATCCGATAGAGCGCATCCATCGCCTCTCGGCGCATCGAGAAGGGGAGCACGTACTTCACGAGCAACGGCCGCTCACCGTCGTATTGTTCGAGGATCCCGTCGAGCGATTGATCCAGTACACCCGGGACGACAAACAAGCCTGATTGCGCGACCAGTCTGCGATCCAGATGCTGAGGTTCCCCGAACCAGATCACGGGCCAGGCATTTTCGAGAAAGTACCGTTCGAAATTCCCTGGCACGCGCGGGTCGATCCGATCCCGAGTCAACGCCGGTTCGAAGCGCGGTGCACTCGCCCACAGCGCGGGGGTGTTCAGCGCATAGACGGCCGCATCGGATGTGGCGTCCTCGAACGCGAAGAAAGCTGCAACATAGGGCGACTTCGTGAAATCCAGCAGTCTGGTCGGCGCCCCGTGATGCTGCATCAGGCCGAGGCAACGCAAGGTGTCGCTCAGGACGTTGCTGTCGGCGACATAGATATGCGCCTTACGACGGAAGACTCGGAGCGCCCGCTCTTCCCGGAGTGGCCATAGCGCAACGTCGCTGCAGTACGTCTGGAGTCGTCGCGTCAACGAACTCGTCAGCGGCCAATTCGCCGAAATCTCCCCCCGAAACGCCCAGCCGGGCAGCGCGTCCGTGAACGTCACGAAATCGGACCAGTTTTCGAGCGGGATCACTTCCACGATACAAATCTTTCCCAAGTTGTCCCGTACAACAAGAATACCCGCGCAAATCGGCGAAATCGAGGCTCGTCGAGAGTTGAATTCGACTGGGTGCGGCTAGATTTTACTTTCTACTGAGTTTTGTCGATGCCTACAACCGTTACATCGTCCATCACAAGCTTGCTGATAAGCCTGGATGGGAAATCGGTGTCGACTGAACTGCAGGCGGCGCTCGAGCGAAATGCTGGCGCCCGAGCAGGCGTCGTACACGACCACGGGAGTAAGTTAGTCAATCGCAATGTCGCAGCGGTCATCAAGGCGCACAATCTGATCGACATCGAAACCCGGCCGCGGCATCCAGAATCGAATGGCATCGTGGAACGCTTCGCATGGCGACACGCCGCGGCGTGGGGCCAGTGTACCGCCCCAAATTCTCGCTTCGACAGGCTTTGTCACTACGTCGCTAAGCGGGGCTTGGAAGCGTGTTTGAAATTCTCGCTCATGAACCATTCGAGATAAGCCTGAGACGTAATCGGGGGGTGCTTGGGCGGATTGTCCGGCCCACTGCAGGTCGGCAGGCAACTTATTTCGAAGTCTGGATTCGGATGCACAAACAGTGGAATTGAATAGCGATCGCGTCCTGAGTGGTTCAGCACGCGATGTGGCGTCGAGAGAAAGCGCCCATTGGTCCAGCGCGTCAGCATGTCGCCGGAATTGAACAGGATCGACCCCGGAATCGGTGGTGCCGGAAACCATTGGCCGGTGCGCCCGAGCAGCTGGAGCCCCGGTACGCGGGAGGTTGCCAGAAGGGTTACGAACGAGCTGTCAGTATGCGGTCCGACATTGAACTGATCAGGCTCCAGAGGATCCGGTGGGAAACGCGCGACCCGCAGAACCGACAGGGCTTCATAACGACCAAAAGCCGAGTCGAAATAATTCGCGGGCAATTCGAGCGCGGTCGCGAATACCGGCAGCATCTGTCGAAAGAACGCTTCCGTGGATTCAAAATACTCATTGAGCGTGGTGCGGAACCCCGAAAGGTTCGCCGGCCATTGGTTTTGCGTTGACAGCGGAAACGGCGCGATTTCGCGCTTGATGAAGAATGCTTCACCGACATCGGGCTTGAGCGTACCCGTGTAGTAGGGTGACGTCCGCGGCAACTCCCCTTCGTTGTCCATGTAGCCGACGTGCGCGTCATTGATCGCGACCTTCATCTTCTCGGTCTTCGGCAGCGCGTGGAAGTGCGCCGTCTCCGCGAAGGTGCGATCGATCAACTCCTGCGGGACGGAATGATTGACGGTGAAGAAGAAACCAATCTCTTCCAACGCCTGGCGCAGGTCGGTAGCCAATATCGTCAATGCGCCCGGTTCACCTCTCAGGTAAGCACCGACGTCAAGCACGGGAATGGTTTCGTTGTTAGCTGTAGAGACCGTCTCCAGTTGCGCGCTCATGGTAAGTCCTCACGTTTCCGCGGAAATGCGGTTGTCGTTTCAGTTTAGGTTCTCGACGCCGACGGCGTCTGTCTGAGATGCTGACCTTGGCAGCTTGTCATCCGGCGTTCTGGCGGCACCGCCGGCGTGTCTCGCGGCCCGGCGCAGCACAGCGAGCAGCAGAACGGCTCAGGGGCATGTTGACAATCCCACCGCAGCGAGCCCGGAGCGCTGATTGGCGGGGGCGTGTACGAGCGCACACTCAGGCTGACTTCGCAAATGCGACAACGCCGCCCACAACCTCTTTCTTGTCGGGCCATGCGTAAGCGCCGACCTTGCTGGTTTTCAAGCCATAGTCGTAGAGCGCCTCTGCGAGTTTGACTGCGGCCGTAACGCCGTCGATGACCGGCACGGGTACCGCCTTGCGAATCTGTTCATCCAGTGGACCCATACCAGCGCAGCCGAGACAGATCGCTTCTGCGCCATCTTCCTTTATCGCGCGCAGCGACTCGGCGATCAATTCCCGTACGGCGCGCTCCGGTTGCTCTTCTATTTCGAGAACTGAAAGGCTCGTGCTGCGAATACTCGCGCAGCGGTCTTTCAATCCCGAGCGGTGTACCATCTCCTCCAGCATCGGGATAACGCGTGGAATGACGGTAATGATAGAGAACTTATAGGCGACGAGTGAGGCCAAGTGCAGCGACGCTTCGCCAACGCCGATCACGGGCTTGTCGGTAATCTCGCGACAGGCGCTAAGTCCGGGGTCGCTGGAGCACGCGATGATGAAGGCGTCGTATTCATCGCGATATTTTCCGACGGTCTCCAAGGTCGCGTAGGCAGCGATGCATTCCTCCATCGAATTCTCAATTGAACGTGGGCCAAACGGAGGATTGACCGCATGCACAGTCGTGCCGCTGCGTGCGTACTTGGCTCCAACCTGGGCGTCGGATTCGGTCATCGATTCGGTTGTGTTCGGATTGATGATCAGGATCTTCATGATCTTTTCTCCTGGAGTAAGGTGTCCGGCAATTAGGTGTATCGGGTTCGAGTCAGGACGAATCCGTCGTTAAACCCTGAGTTCCGTCAGCAATTTCCGCAGGAACGCAACACAGCGATTCACCTGTTCCATCGTGGTGTATTCGTTCGGTTGGTGTGCTTGAGAGATATGCCCAGGCCCACACACGATGGTCGGAATTCCGACCGCCTGGAACAGGCCAGCTTCCGTGCCAAACGCCTCCGTTCCCGATTGCCTCGTGCCTGCACAGCGCAGTGCCAGCGATTCTGCGTAGGTTCCTGCCTCGGGCTTCAATCCTTCGTAGCGAAGGATTGTTTTCGTCTGGATGTCGCACTCACTCGATATGGCCTGCATTCTCGGCAGTACCTTGGTCTGCGCGAATGCGTTAAACCGGTTGAGGATTTCGTCGCCGTCGGTACCCGGGATGTGCCGATACTCCCACACGAAGCGGCAGGTGCGTGGAATGATGTTGAGTGCGGTGCCCCCTTCAATCGTCCCCACATTCAAGGAGGTGAAACCGCTTTCGAATGTGCCCGTCGGGTCCCCGCGTTCTTTCATTTCGGCGAGGATCTGGCTCAGGAACATAATCATCTCGGCCGCGGCGACAATCGCACTGACACCGGAATTCACCTGGCTCGAGTGCGCATCTTTGCCGGTGACGGTGGTCTCGAAGATGTTCACGCCCTTGTGGCCGATCAAAACATCCATATTCGAGGGCTCCCCGACAATGCACGCACGCGGTTTGTTTTCGAGATCGGAGAGCCACTTGACCAGCGACGGCACGCCGAGACAGCCGATCTCCTCGTCATAGGACATCGCAAAATACACGGGCTCCTTGAGCGGGAACTCTGCAAAGTCCGGTGCGAGTGCCGTGCAGATCGCGAGGAAGCTCTTCATGTCTGTGGTACCACGGCCGTGAAGCTTGTCGCCTTTGACGGTCAGCTTGAATGGATCGGTATGCCAGTTCTGATGGGCGACCGGCACCGTATCCAGGTGGCCGGAGAGCACGACACCCGCACCGGCATCCGGGCCGATCCGCGCCAGCAGGTTGGCCTTGTCGCCAGTCTCGTTCGGAAACACTTCACACTCGAAGCCGAGGGATTCGAGATAACCGCGTGCAAACTCGAGGAGCGGCAGGTTGCTCTTGCTGCTGGTGGTATCGAAAGACACGAATTTCTCGATCATTTCCAGCGGGGTGTAACGGATCGCGTTTGTGTTCGCCATGACTGACTTCTCTGTGTTCGTCGCCCGACGCGGAGGACTCATCGCGTGAAAGCCTGGGGAAAGTGCGCACGCGCGAAGTCCTCGCTGATGTATTCGTCGCGAAGATCGTGCGCCACGGCTTCGGGGCTGCGGGATACCGGAGCACCATAACCGCCGCCGCCGCCAGAGC
>JANOVQ010000567.1:0-3294 GCA_031417495.1 Pseudomonadota bacterium
CTTACGCGAAGCGGGCATCCCGATCGATCTCGTCAAAGTGGATATCAAAGCCCACACCCTGGACGACGGCAGCGACTACCTCAAGATCAACCCCAACGGCTATGTGCCCATGCTTGAGCTAGACAACGGCGAGCGCCTCGCGGAAGGCCCCGCCATCGTGCAATACATTGCAGATCAGAAGCCGGGCTCACGTTTAGCGCCCGCCGGCGGCACCGTCGAACGCGCGAAACTTCAGTCCTGGCTGAATTTCATCAGCACCGAAATCCACAAGGGCTATTCGCCACTGTTTAATCCGGCCGCCAACGACGACTTCAAAGCCTGGCAGAAGCAGCGGCTGACCGACCGCTACACCTGGGCCACCGAACAGCTCGGCAACAAACAGTACCTCATGGGCGAGCAGTTCACCGTCGCCGATGCGTATTTGTTCACCACCATCGGTTGGATGGGTTTCGTGGGGCTCAATGTCGCAACCTGGCCGACGCTCAGCGCTTACCGCGAGCGCATCGCGGCGCGGCCGCGGGTGCAGGAGGCAATGCGGGCGGAGGGGTTGATTAAATAAAAATCTGTGGGCGACGATGATGGACGGCGCGTGCGCGCAACGCCGTCATCCCGGGCGAAGCCGCGCAGCGGCATAGACCGGGGATCCAAGGGCGTGAGAAGTTCAGGACGGATCCCGGATAAGCGCTACGCGCTTACCGGAATGACGGGGAGGTTACGCAAACGCCAAAACCTCCAACCGCAATTCACCCACTGGCCGTGGCCACACGACCTCATCACCGACGGCCTTGCCGAGCAATTCTCGAGCGAGCGGCGAAACCCAGCTAATCCGGCCGGCCGCCGGTGCCGCTTCGTCCTCACCCACAATTTGGAAGCGATAAACGTCGCCCGTCGCATCGCGCAGTTCGACCGTCGCGCCAAAACGGATCTGGGCGCTGGGCGGTCGCGGAGTTTCCACCGGCACGACCTCCTGCAGAATTTGCGCAAGCTCGCGGATCCGCCGAAGCGCCCGTTGCGCGGCGGCGTGTTGCGTTAAGTCCGGCGCAAGTTCAGGCCGCGGCGCGCTCGCCTGCAGATCTTCCAACTCGCGACGCAGTGCCGCTACCCCTTGCGCAGTCATGTAGCAGGGCTGCACGCGAGCGGGACGCGGCGGCGGATCATCCAGTTCCTCACCATCGCCCTCTTTTACAAAGGCGCGGCTCATGGCGCTTGCTTCGCTTGCAGCACCACCAGCACGTCATCCTGATCCCCACGCCGGTAGCGATCAAGAATTTCAAATGAAAATTGCGCGGTCAAAGCGCTGAGATGTTGCTCACGAGTGACCACGCCCAAGCTTCCCGTGGGACTCGCGCGCAGCAGCGCCGCGAGTGCTGCGACGGAAACTTCGGGCACCGCGCGCGCGCTGTAATACACGTAAACCGTCGGGCTCACGCCTAAGGTTACGAGCGGGGTGCCTGGGGCGAGTACTCTTGCTGCGAGCGCCGCCTGATGATGGCTGCCGTAGCGCTCAAAGTCCCATAACGCGCCTGTTAACGCCGCCGCTGGCCACACGAAACTCATGCCTAGCGTGAGCGCGATGATCATGCGCAACGCGCGCGAACACGGCAAACGCCAGGCGGCGAGTCCTGCGCATACCACGCCTGCAAGCAGGCAGGCGATCACCGCAGGTAACACCGCTGCGGCGTGACGCACGGTCCACGTCATACACGCGAGAAGCGCTGCCAATTGCATAAATCCTGTGACCTTTAGCAGCCACGCAGGCACGCCGCGTAGGCGAATCGCTGCCACCAAGGGCGCCGCGATCAAGAGCACCATCACACCCAGCAGTGGCAGGACATAAAAGAAGCGGTACTGGTGGCCAAAACTCAACCCCACACACACCGCCACCAGCGGGTACAGCAGAAACCCCGTCCGTGCACGAACCTTGGCCTGCGCGCCAGCCAGGCCGAGCGCAAGCAGCGCGAACGGCAACCACGGCAGGATCAATTGGAGTGGTCGATAAAAATAGTACGGATCCCCCACACGTGACGCGGCGGGGATCAACAAGGTTCCCCCTAATTGACTTACCTCCACGCGCGCGACATCCAGCTGCGTACTGAGCGCCCACCACCAGGGCGCGCAAAGAACGCCGACAAGCGCGAGTCCGGCCAGCGGCTGCAAGGTGTGCTTGACCGCCCGCCACTGTCCTAGTGTGTGACGCAGATAGAGTGCGCTGCCGAGTAGCACCAGGCCCGGGACATGCGGTCCTTTGGTGAGAGTCGCGCCCGCAAACGCGAGCCATAGCACGCCCACCGCGGGCCACCCCGCGCCCCGCGCAGCGGGCCGCAACGTGCGCCAGGCCAGCGCAGTCAGCATCACTGCCACCCACATGGCGTAGAGTAAATCCGGACGCGCGTCGTGCAGAAAACTGAAAAAGCCCGCACTGCTCACCAACAATCCGCCGGCCACCAGTGCAGTAACGCGATCAAACACCACCGCCCCGAGACCCAAGGTCGCCAGCAACAGACCGACGCCCGCGAGCACCGACACCAAGCGCACATGCCAGGCCGCAACTGCCGGTAAATCGCCCGCCAAGCTGGCCACTGCGCCCGCTGCCCAGTAGCTCAATGGGGGCTTGTTTAGGCGCGGCTCGCCGTTGAAATAGGGCACCACCCACGCCCCGCGCAGACTCATTTCACGGGTGGTTTGCGCGACAAAAATTTCGTGTGAGTCGAGCGGAATTTCGCGCATGCGAACCAGCCCGGCGAACCCGCAGAGCGCACACAGCAACGCGCACGCGCCCCACCATTGGCGCGTGCCCAACACGGGCTAGTCCGCGCCAGGACCTGAAAAGCTTTTCAACTCGGTGTTCCAGCGGGCATCTTCATAGTTCAGTGATTTCACGACGCCACCAGCCTCCGGTGCATACCAGGTGGTGGAGGTCACACTGCTTTCAGCATCACCAACCTTCCAGTGATCGCGACACTCGATCCGAAAGGCCTTATAGACACCGGCCGCCACTTCGACCTGGGCATAATCGGCGACATCGCACGCGACGTCGCCCTGCCACGAAATATCTTCGATTGCGGAATGCCCTTGGTACTGCTTGCGCCAATGTTTGCCGACCGCGAGCGGGAACTGAATCCCCGGATAGGCTGGCGTGAATTCCACCGCCACCGTATTGTTCGGCCCGGTAACCTTTTGCATATTGAGGTTATCACTGCGCTTGAAATAGAACTTGTAATCCCCGCATTGGCTCACCAATGCGTCGTCGTCAGTGCTCTCGATAATTTCCCAGCGGCTGCAGTTGATCGTCGC
>JANOVQ010000568.1:0-6320 GCA_031417495.1 Pseudomonadota bacterium
ACCGCCGCTGCAGAGCGGGCGCGCCCGCGCCGCGCCGGATTATGTGATTCACAGTCTGCAGGCATTGCTACCGATTGTCGGCAGCTAAATCCTGCCTGCCCGGTCATCTTTGGGAAATTTTTTGGAGTCGTATTTGCCATGCCGCATTTTGATGTCGTAATTGTGGGGGCCGGCTTGTCCGGCATTGGCGCGGCCCGCCAGTTGCAGGACAAATGTCCCGGCAAGACCTTTGCCATCTTGGAAAGTCGGGACACCATCGGCGGCACCTGGGATCTGTTCCGATACCCGGGGATCCGCTCGGACAGCGACATGTACACCATGGGCTACAACTCCAAACCCTGGCTTGAGCCCAAAGCGATTGCCGATGGTCCCTCGATTCTGTCCTATGTGAAAGAAGCCGCCACTGAGCGCGGCATCGATCAACACATTCAATTTGATCACCAGTTGAAATCCGCGGCATGGTCCACCGCGCACGCCCGTTGGACCCTGGAGACCGCGCGTCCCAAGGCCGGCGGCCACGCGCAGTTCACCTGCAATCTGTTGCTGATGTGCAGTGGCTATTACAGTTATGCGAAAGGTTACCTGCCGGAGTTCGCGGGGGCGGCGGATTTTCACGGACCGCTAATCCATCCGCAGCAATGGCCCGTCGATCTCGACTACACCGGCAAGCGCGTGGTGATCATCGGCAGCGGCGCGACCGCAATGACCCTGGTGCCTGCACTGACGGCGAAGGCCGCGCACGTGACGATGCTGCAACGCTCGCCAACCTATGTGGTGTCCCTGCCCGCCAGGGATCCGATCGCCTCAGTCTTACGCAAAATTCTGCCCGAGACGCTGGCCTATCGCCTCATCCGCTGGAAAAACGTCCAGTTCCAGCGTTATGTCTATCACCAAACACGGGTGAATCCCGCCAAAGTCAAACGAAAATTACTCGCGATGGTGCGTCAGCACCTCGGGCCCGAGTATGACATCGCCAAACATTTCACACCGAGTTATGCGCCGTGGGATCAGCGGCTGTGTCTGGTGCCGGATGCGGATCTTTTTAAAGTTATCCGCAGCGGCCAGGCGAGCGTGGTCACCGATGAGATCGACCGCTTCACGGCGACCGGCATCAAGCTCGTGTCGGGCGCTGAGATCGCGGCGGACATCATTGTGACTGCGACTGGGCTCGAACTCGTGTGGCTGGGCGGCGCTTCATTCACAGTGGATGGCGCACCGGTGCACTTCCCGGACACCTGTTCCTACAAGGGCATGATGTTCTCGGATGTGCCGAATCTGGTGTACACCATCGGTTATATCAATGCTTCGTGGACCCTGCGCTCCGAACTGGTCGCCGAATACGCCTGCCGGCTGCTCAATCATCTGGAGGCTTCGCACACCCGCCAATGCACGCCGCGCCTGTCGGCGTCCGCACAAGGCATGCCCACGCGGCTGATGATCGATGGCTTCAATCCGGGCTATATGCGTCGCGCACTGCATTTGTTTCCGCGTCAGGGTGATCGCGATCCCTGGCGTAACACCCAGAACTACACACTCGACAAGCAAACGATCCGCGATGCACCGCTGGCCGATGGGGTGCTGGCCTTCAGCAATCCGCCGCTCAGTGCGCCGGCAGAGCGCAGTACGCTGGCTCAGCGCACCAATCTCGGCTGACCAGCCAAGGGCATCATGGACCGCAGAGATCTCCTGAAGTTTTTCGCAAGCCTCTGCGGCAGCCAGTTAGTGCGCGCGGCGGCCGCCGCCGAAACACAGAAGCCCCCTACGGGGCCCTTCGATTACGCGCGGCTCAAGGGCTACGCCCGCGCACTCGCGGCGGCGCCCTACGTTGCCCCGGACAATGTGCTGCCACCCGCGCTTCAGCGGCTCGACTATAACCACTATCAGGCGATTCGCTTTCGTCCCGAACAATCGTTATGGCACGGCGAGCAGCGCGGGGTTGAGTTGCGGTTTTTTCACCTCGGATTTCTGTTCAATCGGGCGGTTCAGCTGCACGAGGTAGTGGCGGGTTTCGCGACCCCGCTCGCCTACGATGCGCGGCGCTTCGACTTAACGGCGAGTGGCTTGGATGACAGTGGTCTGGCGCCGAATTTAGGCTACGCGGGTTTCCGCCTGGTCGATCACACCAATGCTGAAATCGATCTCGCGGCGTTCCTTGGCGCGAGCTACTTCCGGGCGGTCGGTGCCGATAAGCAATATGGCATGTCGGCGCGCGGGCTCGCGATCAATACCGGCCTGGCACGGCCCGAGGAGTTTCCATTTTTCAGTCACTACTGGTTCGAACGTCCCGCAGTGGGCGCCACGCGCGTCGTGCTCTTCGCGCTGCTCGACTCGGCCAGCTGCACCGGCGCGTATCGCATTGAAATTTCGCCTGGTGGCACGCTCACGATGGAAGTGGATGTGGCGCTTTATCCGCGCGTGGTGATCGAGCGGATCGGAATTGCGCCGCTGACGAGCATGTATCAGACCGGCGAGAATGATCGCCGGCTCGCCAACGACATCCGGCCCGAGATCCATGATTCGGACGGCCTCTCGATGTGGACCGGTGCCGGCAATTGGATTTGGCGTCCCCTCGAAAATCCACGGGAGGTTCGCTACAACCTGTATGCAGACCAGCAGCCGCGCGGCTTCGGCCTGTGCCAGCGCGATCGCAATTTCGATCATTACCAGGATGACGCAGTGTTCTATGAACGCCGCCCTGGCGTGTGGGTCGAACCGAAGGGCGATTGGGGCATGGGCGCCGTGACCCTGGTGGAATTGCCAGCCGCCAACGAAACCTTCGATAACATCGTCGCCTTCTGGAGTCCAGCCGAAGCGCCGCAGCCAGGCACCGAACTGTTGTACGCCTATCGCCTGTATTGGGGACGCGAGGTGCCGGTGGTCATCCCGCTGGCAACCGTGGTCGCGACCCGCACCGGGCTCGGTGGCGTGGTCGGTCACCGGCGCGAGTATTTCGCCTGGCGCTTCGCGCTGGATTTCGTGGGCGGCAAGTTGCCGTTGCTGGCAAAAAATGCCGCAATCGAGCTGGTAGTCGAGGCAAGCCGTGGCACCATCGAACTGCCCTCAGTACGCCCGCTGGAGGCGATCGCCGGGTATCGCGCAATTTTTGATTTGCGACCGGACGACAGCCTGGCACCGATCAATTTAAGCCTCCACCTGGCGCTGGACGGCGTGGCGCTGAGCGAGACCTGGTTCTATCAATACTCACCGCCGCCGTTTGCCGAACGACAAATCTAAGGAGCACAGCATGGAGAACACGCACACTCAGGACCGCGTGGTGTGGGAGCTGCTACAGCGTCAACAGATCACCGAAACGCTGCAGGACTACTGCCACTTTGTTGATCGCAACGATCCGGCATCCTTGGTCACGCAGGTGTTTTGCGAGGACGGCTGTTTCGAGCTGGGGGCGCGCCATGCCGTGACCGGACGCGCGAATTTAGCGCGGATGTTTGCGAAGACTTTGGCGGCGTTCACCGCGACCAGTCATCATTTATCGAATGTGCGGATTCGCTTCAGCGGCGAGAACGCAGCGCAAGCCACGGCCTATGTGTACGCCTGGCATGTGACAGTGGGTGACGCGCGCCGAATCGATCTGTGGGGACGCTATCAGGACGCGCTGCGCCGCACGCCAGAGGGCTGGCGCATTGCCACGCGCAGGTTGTCGGTGGCGGGATCAGACGGCTGGCAAGACCCGCCGTTCGAGCAGGTCGAGCGCCTGCCCAATCCGGCGCACACACCGGCGCCGGAGATTACTCGGCGTTGAATTGGTAAATTTTCGGCATCGCCGGCGTTTTAGTCACCGCGCAGAAAGCAGCAGCCTTTGAAAAAAACCGCCCTGTTCGTCGATGTCCAGAATATTTATTACACCACGCGCGAAGCGTATGGCCGGCCCTTCGATTACAACGCGTTTTGGGCGCAGGCCACCGCCGGGCGCGAGGTAGTCTGCGCAGTGGCTTATGCGATTGATAAGGGCGATGAAAAACAGCAGCAGTTCCAACGCATTCTGCGCGGGATTGGCTTCGAGGTTAAATTGAAGCGCTATATTCAGCGCGCCGACGGTTCGGCAAAGGGCGATTGGGATGTCGGCATCGCCGTGGATGTGATGGAAACTGCGCCCGAGGTGGAGGTCATCGTGCTCGCCTCCGGTGACGGCGATTTCGGCTACCTGGTGCAGCGGATCATCGCCAAGCATGGCGTGGCAGTGGAGGTCTATGGTGTGCCGCAATTGACAGCGGCTGCGTTGCAGGCGGCTGCCACGCGTTATGTGCCGATTGAGGCGGATTTGTTGTTGGCGGCGCGCGGATAAAAAAACACCGCGCGGTATTGTGACATTCTTAGCTTGGATAAGCGCCGTATAAGCCGACGTTTCCAACCTATACAGCGACGTCCTTTAGCGTGCTCACCGCAAGCGACACACTCCGTTCGCCCAGCATCATTTGCACCTCGCCGTCCTGGATCAGACACTGCAGCTGCAGCGTGCGACTGGCCAGCGCCGCCAAGGCGAGGCTGCTCGCGGCCGGCACATTGATCACCCGCAGATTTCGCAAACGCAGCAGCAAAGGTGCGTTTTTTTCCCACCAAGTTTCACTCTGACGACCGCTGTAGGTCATCACTACCACTTCCGCGGCGCGGCCACAGGCCTTGCGCAGCCGGGATTCATCCGGATGACCGACATCGATCCAAAGTTCGATCGCGCCAGTCAGGTCCTGGCGGGACAAATCAGGTTCGTCCTGCGTGCTCAGCCCGCGGCCAAAGCTCAGGCGTTCGTGAGCGTGCAAGGCGAACGCCAACACGCGGATCATCAGACGCTCCGCAGTTTCCGAGGGATGCTGCGCGAGGGTAAGTGCGTGCGTGTGGTAGTAGTGCCGATCCATATCGCTGATCTGCAGTTCCACTTTGAAAATCGTCGCACCCAGCGCCATGACAGTCGTCCGCCAATTTATGCGTTTCAGTCTACCCGACTCGCGGACCTGAGAGGTGTGGATTGCCACGTCGCTGCGCCCCTAGCAACGACGTGCGGGGAGCTGATCCCTCGCGCAGCGCACCCCGCGACGGTGGGGAGGAGCCGGTGGCAGCACAGGGTACCTTCAATCAGCAAGGATCTCCGCCGCATACTCGAAGGAGCGTAGCCGTGCAGTGTGATCATAAATCTGCGCAGTGAGCATGAGTTCATCCGCCTCGGTCGCGGCAATAAACGCCTGCAGTTTGCGGCGCGCGGTGTCGGGTGCGCCCACACAGGCGTACTGCATGGCGTGTTCAACGCCGGCGCGCTCAGCGGGCGTCCAGTAGGTCTCCATGTCATCACGCGGCGGTTGCAATTTTCCCGGTGCGCCACGAAACAGATTCGTGAATTGCTGTTGCACCGAGGTAAACACATACGTTGCTGCGGCGTCGGTTTCGGCGATAAAAATCCCCATTCCTAACATCACATAAGGCTTCGCAAGTTGCGCCGAGGGTTTGAAATGGCGCCGATACACCGCAATCGCCTGGAGCAAAGCATCCGGCGCAAAATGCGACGCGAACGCATACGGCAAGCCCAGGGCCGCGGCAAGTTGGGCCCCGAACAAACTCGAACCCAAGATCCACAACGGCACATGAAGCCCCGCACCGGGCACCGCCTGCACCTGCTGCCCGGGTTGCACGGGCCCGAACAGCGCCTGCACCTCCTGCACATCCTGCGGGAAACGTTCGGCGCTGGTTTGGCTATCACGGCGCAGTGCACGCGCCGTGATCATATCGCTGCCAGGCGCGCGACCGAGCGCGAGATCGATTCGCCCCGGATACAAAGACGCCAACGTCCCGAACTGTTCCGCGATCACCAACGGTGAATGATTGGGCAGCATGATGCCGCCGGCGCCGACCCGCATGGTGGACGTGGCCGCCGCGATATGCCCGATCACCACCGCGGTGGCGGCGCTCGCAATTCCGGGCATGTTGTGATGTTCGGCCAACCAGTAGCGATGGTAGCCCCAACGTTCTGCGTGTTGCGCGAGATCGCGCGAATTGCTGAACGCCTGCGCCGGTTCAGCACCCTCGGGGACCGGCGCGAGATCAAGAACGGAATAAAGCATCAGTGCTTAAGCCTTAAGGGGTTAACAGAAAATCGTCAGCACGCCGGTATAGGCATACAACCGATTGTGGAAAATCTCGCCATTCGCAAAGAATCCCACGAGTGGGATATCACCCAAGGCGTCACGAATGGTGCGCAGTTCATTGGAATTTTCGCCGAACTGGTGACGCCCGCGCCCCAGACAGGAATAGTAAAGGGCGCCGCGCGGTGCCCCGCCCATGCGTTGCTCCAAATTTTTCAACATCCGCTGCAT
>JANOVQ010000569.1:0-12526 GCA_031417495.1 Pseudomonadota bacterium
CAACGCCGTTAGTTCAGTGAAAATCTGCGCGACCTCGTCGCGCAGCGCGAATTCGCCGAATTCGCCCTGACTGAATTCGGGATCGAGACGCGCCAAACTCAGCAGCTGCGCCACCAGGCGAGTCGCGTGATCGACGCCGCGCCCGATTTGGTCGAGCGCGTGACTGCGCTCGGCAGCAAAGCGTGCGCGTTGCGCAACCTGGGTCTGGGTTTTAATCCCGGCGAGTGGATTGCGCAGCTCATGCGCAGCATTCGCCGTGAACTCGCGTTCGATCTGCAAAGTGGCGGCTAAGCGCGCCAGCAGAAGATTCAAGGCTGTGGTAAGCGGTTTAATTTCTGCAGGCACGTCTGCCGTCAGGGGCTGTAAATCAGCTGGCGTGCGCCTGGCGACTTCGCCAGCCAGCGCGGACAGCGGGCGCAGACCCCACGAAATGCCCCACCACAGCAGCCACAACAGAAGAATCAGACTGGACAGCACCGGCACCCCGAGGCCAAAGCCAAGCCCCCGCGCCACCTGGGCCCGCACTGTCAGCGGCTCGCCGACGCTGACCACAATCTCGCCATTACCGCCTCGTCCGCGCAACGTAAAAACACGCCAGACTACGTCCGTGATCGTTATTTGACTGAAACCGGATTGACCCTCGGCCGCCAGCGCCACCACTGGCGCATTGCGCGATTGCAATCGCCGCCGCGGGTTGCCGAACGAGATTTGGTATGCATGATCTTGCACGTACGCCGGTAAGGACAGGTGCAGTTTGAGTTCGGCGGCCACGAAGCGATCAAATTCTGGCGGCGGATCCTTGCCGGGCGGATATTCGAGCGACTCGGAACGCACCAAAGCTTCCAGCAACTTCGCGCTCTCCGCGATATGCGCGTCGAACAGCGCAGTGACCTCTTGTCGAACCTGATAGGCCTGCCACAGTGCGAGCAGGCTCCAGGCCAGCACACTGCTCACGCCGAGCACCCAGATAAAGCGCTGGCGGAGCGAACGCGTCATCGCGCAAGGTCGATCACATAGCCCACGCCGCGCGCAGTGCGAATTAAAGTGCTACCGAGCTTCTTGCGCAGATGGTGAATGTGCACTTCGATCGTATTGCTTTCGACCTCTTCACCGCAGGCGTAGAGCGCCTGCTCGATCCGTTGCCGGCTGAGCACCGTGCCCAGATGTTCTACCAGCACCTGCAGCACCGCGAATTCGCGCCGCGAAAGATCCACTGGCACCGCCTCGCGCACACAGGTATGCGCGGCGAAATCGATGACCAGGCCAGCCAGCGCCAGCTGCGTCTGCGCGTGCCCCGTTGCGCGCCGCGCGAGCGCCTGCAGGCGTGCGCTGAGTTCACTCAAGTCGAACGGCTTGACCAGGTAATCGTCTGCGCCAATATTTAGGCCATGCACGCGATCCCGCACCGTATCGCGCGCGGTCAGCAGCAGGACTGGCGTGCGGTTACCCTGTCGGCGAAGAGCCTCCAATAATTGCAGACCGGACATACCGGGCAAGCCAATATCCAGCACCACCACAGAAAAGCGCTCAGTGGCGAGCGCCACCATGGCGTCTTCTGCGGTTCGGAACCAATCCACTATGGCATCGATCTGCCGCAAACCAACCGCAATCCCCTCCCCTAGGATCAAATCATCTTCCACTAACAAAATGCGCATGATGTTCCTCGCGAAGGGTCGACTACACGGTGGTGCTTGCGGTAGACCTGTCTGATGTTTAGCCAAGGCGCAGTCGTGGCCTGGTATGCACGCAAGGATATTGACGCCGAAACGATGGCAACACCTGGCCTGGGGGCGCGCCACTGATCTTCAATGACGCGGGAAGTCGCAGCAGGGGCGGCCCTACGTGGCATCCTTGCGCGGTGCGTCGTCGAACGCCTCTTCCGTATCGAAGTCGCGCAAGACTCCATCTTGCCTAACCGCAATCAACCGCGTGGTGGCGACTGCGGCTTGAAGCACTGCGCGCGCGCCATGATCGCCGCTCAGTACGCGCAGCCTGGGTAAATGAAGCGCGCTGAATAAGACGGGATGGCCGCGTTGGCCCTGATAACTCGGGGCAACTATCGTGAGCAGCGGATCGATCTCGAGTGCCTCGCGCAACAGGCAAAACACCTCGCCGGAGAGCGCCGGCATATCGCCCAATACCACAAATACACCAGCCAGATCGTCAGGCAGCGCGAGTGCACCGACGGCAAGAGAGCTGCCCATGCCATCAGAGGGTTGTGGATTGACCACGCAGGTAAAACTTGCCGCTTCGAGCAATTGTCGCTTGGCGTCATCGTGCGGCCCGATCACCGCGATGCGGTGCGTGAGCGGCACCGCACGGAGAACTTCGATGGTCCAGCTCAATAAGGCGCGACCCCGCCAGGGAGACAGCAGTTTGTCGCCACGCGCGAAGCGCGTGGACAGTCCTGCCGCCAACACGATAGCGCCATACGCCCCTTGCACGGGACTACTGACCTAGCTTCGCGTATTGGGTTTGCACTATCTCGGCCAGAATCGCGAGGGCGATCTCGGGCGGATTTTTGCCGCCGAGGCGGAGCCCGACGGGTGCGTGCAGGCGGGCGATTAAATCCTCGGCAAGCGCCAATTCGCGCAGCAGCGCCAGCCGCGCCTGGTGGGTGCGCTGGCTGCCCAACGCGCCCACATAGAAGCATTCGGCATGCAAAGCCTGCGCGAGAATCAAAGGCTCCCATTCGTGTTCGTGGAACAGCGACACAAAGGCCGTCCAACGATCAAACTCCGCAAACCTAAAGGCTTCTGGAGTAGCGAGATATTCGGCGCGTAGCGCATACGACGTCGTGGCTTCGAGCGTTTCCGGTTCCGGCGAGAACGCAAGCACTTCGAATTCTGCCGCGTGCGCGAGCTGCGCGAGGATCGGCACCAGCGGACCCTTACCCGCGATCACGAGCCGCGTCGTAGGGGGATAGGCACGGGTGTAGCCGTGAGTGGCCAGGCCGATCTCACCAAACAGCACTTTGGTCTGCTGTTTTTGTGGGTCGATCACTAACGCGGCGGGCTGGCGCGCGCGCTGTGCTGCGAGCAATTGAGCGAGCGCGGCATCTGCAAACTCCACATCGAAGTACACATCAATCCCGGACCCACAGGGTAGCCGGATGTCGATGTACGGCGAGCCGACGCCATAGCGCACACTGCCGTTCGTGTGCTTCGCGATCCGCGCTTGCGCCTCTGCGATGATGGCCGCTTCGGCGCACCCGCCGGTGATATTGCCAACGGCCTTGCCATTTTCCGCAATCGCCATCTGGCTGCCGAGTGGGCGCGGCGCCGAGCCGTCGGTGGCGATCAGGGTCACCAGCGCGGTCTTTAAGCCCTGCGCGCGCCATTGCTGGAGGCTGGGTAACACACTGTGAACATAAACGGCGGGCATGCTGCTATCTCTGAAAACGACAGGGGATGAGTATAAAACCGCGCAGCGTGATTAACACCGCCGTCGTTGCGAGCGACTGCGTCAATCCAGTAGAGAATAATTGCTGGGGTTCGCTGCGCTCACCCCAGCCTACGAATCTGGATTGCTACCTCGCCTGGGGCTCCTCGCAACGACAGCTGGGGAAGCTGCGTAACCTATTGGTCCTCTCGCGGCATCTCGCGGCCTGCCTCATCAAGCCGCACGTATTCACCTTCGATCACGGTTGCGCTGACATTCGCAGTGCTCGTTACCGTCGGCGAGGTGCGATCGATCTCCGCCATCTGCGCACGTACGGCCTGTCGCAGGCTTCGCGTCTTCCACCACAAATAAGCGCCGAAGCCGAGACCGATAGTCAAGAGAACTGCAAACACGACCATTGAAAACATCAATAAGCCGACGCCCGCGACGAGCGTGACGACGGTCGCGATTATGCGCCCGAGGAGACCCGTCGCCGGTGGTGGCAGGCGTTGCATAAGCTAGCGGGTTTCCCGCATGGCAAGCGCCTGCTTCATGTGACTTTAAAAATCTCATCCACCGGCACCTGCATCGTCGCCACCAGGCCATTCGTTGAATGCGCCATGCTGATCACTGCAAGCAATTCCGCGTACTGCGCTTCGGTCATGCCTTTCGCACGCGCAGCGGCAGTATGCGAATGGATGCAATATTCGCATTGGTTGGCGGCGGAGACCGCGATATAAATAAATTCCTTGGTCAGCGCGTCGAGCGCGCCTGGTGCCATCACGGCCTTCGCACCTTCCCAGGTCCGGCGCAGCTGCCCAGGATTCACTGCCAGGGCTTTCCAGAAATTATTGATGAACTCTGTGTTGCGGGTGGCGCGGATATCGTCGTAGACGGCGCGCACCTCGGGCGTGGCGTGCGCATACTCAATCAAAGGCGTGGTGGCCATGGCCGGCTCTCCTTGGAATTACTGGGTCAGCGCAGGAGATTAGCGGAAAGCGCGGCCTCCGACGACCGGTGAGTGGCGTAGGTCCGTGCACCCGACAAACCCTGCCGGCGTTCGCGGTTGAACGCCGCCTATGTCAGCATTCATGGCCAGTTTTGTCCTGCTTGCCGATCTTGCCGCCAGCCCCGAGAATACAGCGCCCCGCCTAGTCGCCACGCATGACCCTGCTCACCTTCACGGATGTCTCTCTCGAATACGGCCCACTGAAGCTGCTAACCAAGGTCAACTTCTCGTTGGTCGATGGCGAACGCGTGTGCCTGATCGGGCGCAATGGTGCCGGCAAATCCACGTTGCTTAAGCTCAGCATGGGTTCGATCCAGCCCGATCAGGGCGAGATAGTCCGCAAATCCGATCTCCAGGTAGCACAACTCGCACAGACCCTGCCGGACGAATTGAATCTCACAGTCCGGGAATACGTGACTTCCGGCCTCGCCCATCAAGTGGAGTTGATGGCGCGCTACACCGAACTCTCGGCGAGCGAGCTCGACGCACAGGCGCTGAAGGAGTTGGAGGTTTTACAACGGCTGGTCGATGCGCATGGCGGCTGGGATGTCGATCAGCGCGTGTCGATTTTATTGTCCGAACTCGATCTGCCGGGTGAGCGCCGCTTAAGCGAGCTCTCGGGCGGCTGGCGACGACGCGTCGACCTGGCCCGGGCACTGGTCGGCAAGCCCGATCTGCTGCTGCTCGATGAGCCCACCAACCATCTCGATTTGAGCACGATTGAATGGCTCGAATCGCGAGTGCGGAGTTTCCAGGGCGGGGTGCTGTTTATTACGCATGATCGCGCCTTCGTGCGCAGCCTGGCTACGCGTATCATCGAAATCGATCGCGGACGCCTCATTGATTGGCCCGGTGACTACACCGCCTATCTCACGAATAAAGAAAAAGCGCTGGAGGAAGAAGCCCGTCACAGCGCGCTGTTCGACAAGAAGCTCGATCAGGAAGAGATCTGGATCCGCCAGGGGATCAAAGCACGACGCACCCGCAATGAGGGTCGAGTACGCGCGCTGGAGGCTCTGCGGGAACAGGCAGCGGAGCGTGTGAAGCCGCTCGCCAAGCCACGCATCATGGTCTCGGAAGCAGAGGAGTCCGGCCGTAAAGTGCTCGAAGCACGCCATGTGATGTACAGCTACGGCGCCGAGCCGCTGATTCGAAACTTCTCGCTCAAGATGATGCGCGGCGAGCGCATCGGCCTCATCGGCAACAATGGCGTCGGTAAAAGCACCTTACTCAAACTTCTGCTCGGCGAACTCACGCCCAATAGCGGCACCGTTAAAATCGGCACCAATCTTGAGATTGGTTACTTCGACCAGATGCGCCGCGCGTTGAATCCAGAAAAAACCGTGGCGGAAACCGTCGGCGATGGTCGCGAATACATCACCATCGATGGCAAAGAGCGCCACGTGATTGGCTACCTGCGGGGCTTTCTGTTCAGCACGGAGCGCGCGCAGACCTTGGTCAAATCGCTGTCGGGCGGCGAATGTAATCGGGTGATTCTCGCGCAACTTTTTACCCGTCCAAGTAATTTGTTAATTCTCGATGAGCCGACCAACGATCTGGATGTCGAAACCTTGGACGTGCTGGAAGATCAGCTCGTCGCCTACACCGGCAGCCTCATCCTGGTCAGTCATGACCGCGAGTTCCTGGATAATGTGGTCACGAGCATCCTGGTGTTTGAAGCGGATGGAAAGATCGAAGGCTATCCAGGCGGCTATAGCGATTGGATCGGACGTGGCCGACGGTTGGCGGCGAAGGACGCGCCGGTTCGCGAGCGCCACGCCGCTACTCAGCCGAAGCCGATTCCTGTGCCAGCGCCGCCCACGCCGCCGCGGGTCGAGACGAGTGGAAAACTGAGTTACAAATACAAGCTTGAACTCGAACGCCTGCCGGGGGCGCTCGAAAAACTTGAGACGCAGCTCGCCGAACTCGCCAAGCAATCCGAAGCACCGGAGTTTTATGATCGTCCGTACGTCGAAGTCGAAACCCATCTCCAGCGTATCGCTGAAACTCAGCGCGAACTCGATTGGTTGATGCTGCGCTGGGTGGAATTAGAGGAGATGGGCAAGACCGGGGCGCCGCGCGGCTAAAGCGTGCGCGTGACGTCGCCTTTGGGATCCATCCCGAATTTCTAACGCCGATGGATCCCGGGTCTGCGCCCGGGATGACGGAGTCAGGGGTGGGCGCCGCCATTAAACTCCGGCATCCCATTAAATCCCGTCATCCCGAATTTCTAACGCCCCTGGAACCCGGGTCTACGCCGCTGGGCAGCTTCGCCCGGGATGACCGATTTTGGGTTTTCGTGCACTCGGTGCGCGTCCATTGCGGTGGACCTCAGGCGCTCGCGCGAAACAACGGCGCGGCGAGTGCCATGAAGGGACTTAGGCTCGCCGGCGCAAGGTCCGAGCCACGGAAGGCGTCTGTCGCAGACGAAATCGGGGCAAAGCCCGCCATCGCTTGCGCGAGCTGGCTTACTTCCTTGGCGAGCAGTCGGGTGCCATCCGCGAAACGGTACTCATCGATGGCGGGACTGAACCCGGGAAAATCGAAGCCGACACTTAACGTGTCCTGGGTCCCGAAAATGCCAATTTCGATGCCGCCGACTGCCCGTTTGAATGAGAGATCGCGTGCGCTGAGTCCGGCGCCAAATTCCACCACATCATAGTCGCGTGACAAAACCTCGAAGATCCGATCACGACCCGCGCCGCGTTCAAAGCGATAGACATCGTTGCCAGGCCCACCGACCAGCAAGTCGTTGCCTGGTCCACCGTCAAGGATGTCTGCGTCCATCCCACCGTACAGCAGATCACTGCCTGGACCACCCTCCAAGGTATCGCGCCCTGTATCACCGAAAAGAAAATCGTTGCCTGCTTCGCCGCGCACTAAGTCATCGCCGGCAAGCGCCACAATCCGGTCATTTCCTGCAGTGCCGATCAGGCGATCCGCGCCAGCAGTCGGGTGATCGCTGATGGGCGCCGCGATAGTGATCGCAAGAAGCGCAGAGGCCGTGGCGCCGACGAGATCGGTGGCGACAAAACTCAGGTTAAGGGTGCCGACTTCTGCGCTACCTGGCGTGCCCTGCAAAGTGCCGCGCGTGGCATCAAAGGTTAACCAGCGCGGCAGTGGATCGCGTACCGCCACTCGCAGTTCCTCAAAAGGATCGGGATCTGTAAAAGCCCCGCCTGGCAGATTGAACGTAAACAAGGTGCCGGCTGCCGCCTTTACCGCCGGCAGCGCGAATGCCGCCACCGGCGCGTGATTCACCAAACTAAGCGCATCCAGCTCTGGTCCACCTGCGAACTGGAAACGTTCGATCCGCGACGACAGGCCGTGATACCAGTCGGCGATCCGCACGGATTGGTTAGCAGTCGAAATTACCAGCGCCGCACCGTCGCTCGCATAACGCAGGTCAGTGGGCTCAATCCCCGGCCCCCACACCAGCACATCAATCCCTTGCTCATCCGCAATCTGATCAGCGCCCCCCCCAAGTTCAATCACGTAACGATCATTGCCCGTGCCACCGCGCAGTTGATCATCCCCGCGCCCGCCCGCCAGGCGATCATCGCCGGCTTCACCATTGATTCGATCGACCACACTGGTGCCGGTGAGATCGTCGTTAAGTGCCGAGCCCTCGATCTCGAAGCCACGCGCAATCAGTGTCGCATACGACCAACTGGTGCCATCGGCAAATTCTACGGTGTCGACAGTACGTGGGCCACCGAGCACATCGTTGTAATCCACGTCATCAAGATGAATGGTTGGGAAGTCCGGCCCAAAGTCGAGTGCAACGGAACCCTTGCGCAGCAGAATTGAGCCGCCAGCAGTGGCATTGAGGTAGAGCGTGTTTGTGCCACTTTCATCCTTGAGATGGACTTCGTAGAGACCCGTGGGATGGCCGCCGTAAACGGCGTAGCGATCATCCCCTGGGCCACCTGCGCCCGCGTGCTGGCCGCGCTCCGCGGCAAATGACAACGTATCGTTGCCGGAGCCGCCGTAGATCATGCTGCCAAAAGCACTGCGGCCGATAAACACGCGATCATCACCAGCCCCTGCGAACACGACGGTGGTCTCTGGGGTCGTCGCGGTCACTTCGATGATGTCGTCGCCCGGCGTGTGGTAGGTGACGGCGCCAGTAAATTTTTCGCGCCCGTAGAGAATATAACTGCCCACGGGTTCGAGTGAGCTGCCGATCAGTGCATCGGCATAGCCATCGCCGTTGATGTCGCCGAGCGCTGCCGCGAACTTAGGGGCGCCCACGCCGGTTGTCACACCTGGAATTCTGGCGAATAGTCCGTTCGCGCCATTGAGCTCACTGAGCACCAATGGATGTGGTTGAAGCTCACGCGCGCCAAACACGAGCGCGACAAATGCCGACTGTTCTTCGAACAAATACGGCGAACCGCCAATCGCAAAATCGGCCAGGGCGTCGCCGTTCAAATCGCCTAGGGCGGTGACATGGGTGCCCCAGTTCGCGTAGCTAAGCGCATTCGGCGCGGCGGAGCCAGGAAGCCCCGGATAGGGCAGGAAATCAATCGCGAAGCCTTTATTGCTGGAAATCGCGTCGACCTCGACGGTCGCGCTGCGATCGGCGACGCCATAGATTACGACGCCGCGATCTTCATTGAGCCACGCAAAGTAATCGTCGCGCTGGTCGCCGTTATAATCGCCAATGGCGTGAATACTGGTCGCTTCGAGGTCCGTCCCGGCCAACCGCAAGCGCGGCGCACTGCTGCTCGGCGCGGGCATGGTGAAGGTTTGCGCCAGCGGTAGTGCAGCATAATCGAGCAGCGGGGAATACGGCGTGGCGCGCCCCAACAGAACGCGGGCGCCGAGCACCACATCGGCGACGCCATCCTGATTGAAGTCTCCGCGCAGCGGCACATAGCGCTCGATCCCACCACCTTGTGGCGTGAGGACGTCGAGATCGAAATTGGCGAGGCTAAAGCCGTTGTAGCCGTTCAAATTGGAGGATGCATAATCAGTCCCGAATCCTTCACGACGACCGAACACGATGCGCCCGGTGGCGGGCTCGAACACCTCGTCAATTCCGTCGTGATTGAGATCGCCCACGCCCGACAAGTATTGGGATGCCGTTTGGCTGCCAAAGCGCGCGACCCACGTAATTTGATTAGCCGGCTGGAGATCGGGTTCAAAGATTGCGACTGTGTGTTCGCCCAAGGTGGGCAACACATCGATCGCGAAGCGATCCAGCGCGGTCTGTCCTCGCCGATCACGCACTTGGATTTCGATTTCAAAAGTGCCCGCGGCGGTGGGGGTTCCGCTGAACGCGCGCTCTTCTGGGTCGTAGTGAAGCCAACCCGGCAACGCGCCGCCCACTCGCCCAGTCACAGTTTCGCTCAGCACGTCGCCGGGGAAGAGATCGATAAACTGTCCGGATGGCAGCGCATAGTGAAAGCGCGTGGCAACAAACGCCGCCTGTGTGCTCGCGGGATGCAGCACGCGTGGGGCGGGATCGACCACCTGCGCGTAGCGAGTATCAAATTCGTTCGCGCTCAGCACCAGACCATCGTCGAACACAAAGTGCGCGATCTCGCCGGGCGTGGTGATCACGGTGGTCGCGCCCATTGTCAAGACGTATTGGTTATCGCGCGCAGTAACAGCCAGATCGCCAAGCTGAATCCCCGGTGCAAATTGCAAGGTGTTCGCGCCCTGCGCATCCCTCACTTCGATTTCGCCCGGCGTATCGATGACGTACCGATCATTGCCCAAACCGGCGTTCACAACACCACTCGCGGCGATCCGAACGAGGTCATCACCTGCAGTGCCACGCGCGGCAGGATCGCCGGTAAAGGTCCAGAGTTCGCCAGCGCTGGTGGGCTGTAGGAAATTTTCGCGCGCGAGATAGCCGTGTTCACCCACCCGCAGAAAGGCGACGCCGCCTTCGCCGCGCCAGTGGCGAATTTTCACTTCCTGCGTCGGTGCCAGACGGAAGACGAGATCGCTGCCAAGTTCGAGTGTTTCAATTCCACTCAGGGCGGAGGCATCGAGCAGCCAGAGGCCGTTATCGCCGCTCGCATCGAGAATCTCGTCGCGGCCATCGCCGGCTCGATAAAGATAGAGATCATTGCCGCTGTCGCCAAAGAGTTGATCAGCACCGATCTCACCACTCAGCACATCGTTATGATTGCCGCCCCGTAGTAAATCGTCGCCATCACCGCCGAACAGGGCATCGGCCCCATCGCCACCGAGCAATTGATCGTCGCCGTCTTCGCCGAAGAGCGCATCGTCGCCATCCTCACCCAGCAGAACATCGTGGTCGGCGCCGCCAAACAAGGCGTCATTGCCGTCTTCACCGAACAGCACATCGCTGCCGTCGCCGCCGCTCAGTTGATCGTTGTCCTCACCGCCGAACAGCTGATCGGCGCCGGCACCGCCTTCGAGCACGTCGCGACCGCCGTCGCCGTAGAGAATATCCGCGCCGTCATCACCGGCGACGAGATCATCGCCCGGCCCTCCATACATCCGATCCGCACCCGCACCCCCGTGCAACACGTCATCCGTGTCCAGCTGCCGGCTTTCGTCGCCACCGTGGCCAACAATTAAGTCATTACCTTCGCCGCCGTCGATCACATCCGCGCCACCACCGCCGCGCAGATGATCCTGCCCACTGCCGCCGAATAGATGATCGGCGCCGTCTGCGCCTGAGATGACATCGTCACCTGCGCCGCCATCCAGCCAATCATCACCCGCGCTCCCAAAGAGGTAATCGTCCCCTTCCTCACCGAACAAGGCATCCCACGCAGTGTCCTGTGGTGCGAACAACTCGCTCTGGTTGACCAGCGAAACCCCGCGCAACCGGATGTTCCGTGGATCGCGGACGACCCCCTGCGGCGGATTTGCGAGAAACTCTAACGTCCAGTTGGCTTGGGCATGACTGAGGGCGTTGCTGCCGCTTAGAAAATCATTGCCCGGACCACCGAACAAGAGGTCGTGGCCGGCACCCCCCATGAGCAGGTCGCTACTGTCGTCGAGGCCGCCGCGCAACACATCGTCGCCCTCATCGCCACTCAGCACATCGACGCCGGCCCCGCCATCGAGAAGGTCGGCACCGTCGTTGCCGTACAAACGATCACGATCCGCTTCGCCATAAAGTTCATCCGCACCGGGACCTCCCTCGAGTAGATCATCGTCCTCGCCACCAAAAATCTGATCGTCTTCAGCGCGACCGCTCAATTGATCATCACCAGCCAAGCCACGCAACAGGTCGCGTCCCGCGGTGCCTTGCAGCTGATCATCCTCCGCGGTGCCGATGCTTTCGGTGCGCTGTGGATTCGGCACCATGGCACCGCGTAACGAGATCCCGAGATCGCCATCCGTGAAATCTTCAAGGATTACCCCGCCAACTTGGAGGGTGCGGGTGAGCGGATTATGGAGATACCACAGCGCGGGAGTTGCGCTTGATTGGTACACATTCAGTGCAGCAGATTCAAAGTGCGTACGTAAGGGTTGTCCGCTCGCGCTCAGAAGCTGTCCCTCGACGACGACGTTTACCTCGCCATCAGTATCCTTAATGCGGTCTCCTTGACCTGCGAAGTAGTGATCGAACCCGGCGCCACCGCGCAGAATATCTGCCGTGAGGTCCTCGGGCTGATCCGTGCTGCCGCCATAGAGGGAGTCGTCGCCGTCACCGCCCCACAAGGTGTCGCGGCCGGCGCCGCCTTGTAGGCGATCGGCGCCGCTGCCGCCATCAAGCACGTCTTCGCTGTCCTGCCCACGCAGATCGTCATTCCCCGCCTCGCCGTACAGGTGATCGCGCAATCCGCTACCAGGCGCGAGGTCACCATCCGCTGTGCCGAATCCTATGATCCGCGCGGGCATGCGGTTCACCGCCGCGCCAAAGGGATGCACTTCGACTGCGCTGATCCGCAGAGTGTCGCCGTGTGCGAAGTCCTCCACTTTAAAGGGTACCGGGCCGTGGACTTCATGCGCCTGATCCTCCTGGCGGCGCGTGATTTCGGCTGCGAGATAGGCGGCGCGATCCGCGAGATAATCGGGACTGAAGCGCGCCAGCTCGAGCGCAGGCCGAGTTGCATACAACGCGTCGTCGCCCAGCAGCACGAAGGGATTGAGTTCAAGTAAGGCATAGCGATAAGCCGCAGAAGCGACGGCGCGTGTGGC
>JANOVQ010000570.1:0-3054 GCA_031417495.1 Pseudomonadota bacterium
GTGCCAGTCGCGCCGCCAGTTGGCACTGGTAAGACCTTTCGCGACGGGGCGGGCCCACTCATGGTGCAGGTCCCGCGCGGCAGTTTCATGATGGGCAGTCCGGACAGTGTGGCCGATTTCAGCGAACGCCCCCTGCACTCGGTCACGTTGGCTGCCTTCGCCATCGGCGTCTACGAAGTCACGATTGCTGAATACGCCAGATTTGCGCACGGGACTGGGCGCAAAATGCCGAGGACTGGGGATTTGGAACAAGCCAAATTTCCGGTGTTCTTCGTCAGCTGGAACGATGCGCTGGCGTACACCCAGTGGCTGAGCAAACAAACCGGCAAAGATTATCGCCTGGCTAGCGAAGCCCAATGGGAGTATGCCGCTCGCGCCGGCACCAGCACGAACTACTGGTGGGGCCGCGATCTCGGTGAGGGCAAGGCCCACTGCATGGCCTGCGAGAGCGGGCTCGATCCACGCCAACCCACCCGCATTGGCCGTTTCGCCGCGAATGCGTATGGACTGTACGACACGGCTGGGAATGTGCAGGAGTGGGTCTACGATTGCGACCATCAAAACTATGAAGGGGCACCGAAGGACGGCAGTGTCTTTGAAGGTGGCGACTGCAAGCGACGCGTGATTCGCGGCGGCGCATTCTCTAATGGCCCGAAGTCTCTCCGCTCAGCGGCGCGCGACAAGCTGCAGGCGGACAGCGCAAATGATAGTGTCGGCTTTCGCGTAGTCCGCGTCGATTAAGCACCCGACTCAAGCGCGTGGATGCGTGGCCGAAGCGCTGCGAGCAGCGCCAGGCCCGGCAGCGAGAGCACGACGGACCAGCCAAAAAATCCACTCCAGCTGTGTTCCGCGATACTGCCCACCCACGGCCCTACCAACACGCGTGCCATGCTGGCGAGCGCCGAGAGCATCGCAAAATGGGTGGCGGTGTACTGCCGCGCGCAGAGACTAATCAGGAGCGCGACCAACGCACTCGTGCCCATCCCGCCCGAGAGATTCTCCAGCGCTACCACCGTCATCATGGCCAGAAGATTTTTGCCGCTCAGCGCGAGCCACAGAAATCCGAGGTTAGTGATCGCCTGCAGCAGACCGAACCACAGCAGCGCGCGATAGAGCCCCAATTGACGCATCCAGAGTCCACCCGCGATTCCGCCGATGATCGACGCGACCAGGCCCAGCGCTTTATAGACCGTCCCGATTTCACTCAATGTGAAGCCCTGGCCGCGCAGAAAAAAACTCATCGTGAGGCTGCCGGCAAACGCATCACCTAATTTGTAGAGCACAATCAGCCCGGCGAGCCCGGCAATCCCCGGGACACGCGCCAAGGCCTGCCAGGATGCAGCTAAGTCAGTCATTAGCGAGCGCGTCGCAACGCTTTCCCGTGGCGGTTCTGGCGCCCACCAAGTGCAGACCATCAGCCCCACCATGAGCGCGCCAAGGCACCGCAAGCTGGTCGCGAAACCAAGGACGTCCGCCAGCAGTAACACGCCCGCGCCCGCCACAATCATGGCCAGCCGATAGCCGGCCACCGAGAGGCCTGCTCCCAGGCCGCGATCAGCCACACTCAGCACTTCCGCGCGATAGGCATCGACCGCAATATCCTGCGTCGCCGAGACCAGGGCTATCATCATCACCACACCGATTACGAGCGACAATTGAGTGGCCGGTGCGCTCGCTGCGAGCGCCCAGAAAAGACCGGCAAGGAGTAATTGAGTCAGCAGCAGCCAGCCGCGCCGACGCCCCCATCCTCCCATCTCGAAGCGGTCAAGGAGCGGTGCCCACAGAAATTTGTACAGATACGGCAGGCCGACGAGTGACATCGCGCCGATGGTTTGGAGATCGATACCGGCGGTGGTCAACCAGGCTTGCAAAGTGCTGCCGGTCAGCGCTAACGGGAGCCCGGAGGCGAAGCCCAACACCCCCACCGTAGACAGCAGATGGGTTCGCGTGACGAGATTTGGTGGCGTTGGACGAGTCACTTTTGGCATCTCCGCATTGTGGCACACTGGGTTTTCACACCAGGCCTTGGGAAACCTGCCATGCCGATAGAAATTGAGCGTAAATTTTTACTCGCGAACGATACCTGGCGACCACAGGTCACACGTTATGAACGTCTGCATCAAGGCTATCTCACGACCGAGCAAGCCTGCTCGGTGCGCGTGCGGATCGCTGGCGAGGCGGCGTTTTTGAACTTCAAAAGTGCCACCTTGGGCATTGCGCGCCATGAGTTCGAATATCCGGTGCCGCTGGCCGACGCGCGCGAAATGTTGGACCTTTTCTGCCGTGGGCGTGCGTTGGACAAAGTTCGCTACTATGTCCCGCACGGGCGCCACCTCTGGGAAATCGATGTCTTCGAAGGGCGTAACCTTGGCCTGGTGGTGGCGGAAATTGAGCTCTCGGACGTCGCTGAGGTATTCGCGCGCCCCACCTGGCTCGGCCGCGAAGTGTCGCATGATCCACGCTATTTCAATTCCCGCCTCATCACTGCACCGTTCCTCAGCTGGCCGGAGGCGCCGTGCTGAACCGCTGTGTATACTGTTCCATATAGATGTCAAATCAGCCCCTGGATGAGTTCTCCATGATGACTGTGCCAACTGTGCCGCAACGCGAACAACTTATCGACCGCTTCGGTCGAGTGGTGGATTACGTGCGCATCTCGGTCACTGATCGCTGCGACTTTCGTTGCGTGTATTGCATGGAGCCCGACACCCAGTTCGTACCGCGCGCGCAAGTCCTGACCTTAGAAGAACTCGCACTGGTCGCCCAAGCTTTCGTTGAACTTGGGGTGCACAAGATTCGCATCACCGGCGGGGAGCCCTTAGTTCGCCGCAATGTGGTCGATCTAATGGCCCAGATTTCAGCGCTCCCGAATCTGCGAGAACTGGTGCTCACCACCAATGGCTCGCAACTCACCAAGCTCGCGGCGCCGTTGAAGCGTGCCGGCGTGAAGCGTATCAATATCAGCCTGGATTCACTCGATACTGAGCGTTTCCAGCGAATCACGCGCACTGGGGAGCTAGCCGGTGTACTGGCGGGCATCGACGCCGCGCGCGC
>JANOVQ010000571.1:0-1661 GCA_031417495.1 Pseudomonadota bacterium
TGTACGGCCGACCGTGACGAGGTGGCCAAAGTCCGGCAAGCCGCGATCACGGCCGGTCAGAGCTATCAGCTCAAATTTTCAATTCAGCGGCACGACGGCCAGAAATGTACGGTGTTTGAACAGGCCGTCGCAGTCAAAGATACGTTTGGCCAGATCGTGAGAGTGGAAGGGATTACCCAGGACATCACGGAACGCGTGGAAGCCGAGCGACGAATTCATCAGCTCGCTTTCTACGATAGCGTGACCGGGTTGCCGAATCGAAAATTCTTCAGTGAAATGGCGCAGGTCTCTCTCGATCGCTCGCGGCGCCTCCGCGGCACCTGCGCCGTGCTGCACCTGGACCTCGATCGGTTCAAGAGTGTGAACGATGCGTTTGGCCCTGAGGGCGGGGATCAGGTACTGCAACTTATTGCTGAGCGTTTGCAGACCTCGATCCGCGGCGGCGATTTGGCCGGGGCGAACTCGCTGATAGACGCGTCTGAACTGGTGGCGCGCATTGGCGGCAATTCCTTCGTTATTCTGCTGGTCGATCTCGCCAATAGCGGGGCGGCGGCGACGGTGGCGGCGACGGTGGCGGCGCGCTTGTTGAACGCAGTTGCCCGCCCGCTGACGCTCGCCGATCGCGAAGTCCTGCTCACCGCGAGCATCGGAATCGCGTTGTTTCCGCGCGATGGGAATGACGTTCTCGATCTCAGTCAGAAGGCTGAACAGGCGGCGTACGCCGCCAAGGCCGCTGGGCGCGCCACTCATCGCTTTTTCGATCAGAAGAACAATGTGGTGTTGAGCGGCAAGCTGGCGCTGGCAAGCGACCTGCGACGGAGCATCGGGGCGGGGGAACTCCGCTTATTTTTCCAGCCCAAAGTTAATGCGCGAAATGGCATGATGCTGGGCGCTGAAGTTCTCGTGCGTTGGCAACATCCGCAGCGCGGAATTGTGTCGCCGGGCGATTTCATCCCCTTGGCCGAAGAGTTCGATCTGATTGTCCCGCTTGGTGACTGGGTCCTGCAGACGGCTTGTGAAGCGCTGCAGCGTTGGCGGTGCACCGGGATCTCCACCGTCCCGCTGTCGGTCAATATGTCCAGCTCCAGCTTCCTGCAGGTGGGCCTGGTCGCCCAGCTCGATGAGATGGTGAGCCGCTACGGGCTCGACGCCTCCCAGTTGACGCTTGAGATCACCGAATCGGTGCTGATGACCAACACCGAACACACGATCGCCCGTCTCCAGGCCTTGCGCGACAGAGGCTTTGGCTTGTCGCTCGATGATTTCGGAACCGGCTACTCCTCGCTCAGTTACTTGAAGCGGCTGCCCATTGATGAATTAAAAATTGACCGTTCATTCGTGCGCGACCTGACTCAGGGCGGACGCGACACAGCACTGGTGGGATCCATCATCGATCTCGGGCGCCAGTTCGGCTTGGGAGTCATCGCGGAAGGTGTTGAGACCGAGGCCCAGGCCGGCCTATTGATTAATCGCGGCTGCCTCCACCAGCAGGGTTTTCTGTTCGCGCGGCCGATGCCGTTAGATGACTTTGAGCGCGTCCTCGTGCACGGCACCACGTTCAACATCACGCGGCCGGAGCTCGTCAGTGCAGAGCGCTTCCCGTCGCTAGCCTAAAGGATCGAACAGGCAGGACTTGTGCATTGTTTGTGCGCAAGCGCTTG
>JANOVQ010000572.1:0-4114 GCA_031417495.1 Pseudomonadota bacterium
GGCGCGCCTGTGGTTGCTCGACTGGGACTATGCGGGCTTCAATAGTCCATTGTTCGACCTCGCGAATCTCGCGTCGAACAATGAATTTTCTCCCGCGCTTGAGCGAGCGCTGCTAGACAGCTACTTCGGTCAGCCAATTAGCATGGAGACTGGTCAGGGTTTCGCCGTGATGAAATGTGCCTCGCTGCTGCGCGAAGCATTGTGGGGGGCAGTCTCCAGAATAAGTTCAACGATCGATTTCGACTATACGCAGTACGCGCAGGACTATCTGCGTCGGTTCGATCGCCTATGGCAACATTTTGAGGTGATGAATGGTTGAGTTCCCAACGCAGGCACGGGCCGTCGTGATCGGCGGCGGAATAGTCGGCTGCGCAACGGCCTATCACCTGGCAAAGCTCGGGTGGGAAGACACGGTACTCGTCGAGCGTCATCAACTTACCTCCGGTTCCACCCATCATGCGGCGGGCCTGGTTGGGCAACTCCGCACGAGCGCGAATATTACCCAGTTGCTGGGATCTTCCGTCGCGCTATATAACACGCTCGAAGCGGAGACCGGGCTTGCGAGTGGCTGGCAGATGAACGGCGGTCTCCGGCTGGCGTGTACGGCGGCGCGCTGGATCGAGCTCAAGCGGCAGGCGACGTCCGCGCGTTCCTTCGGCCTCGAAGTGCATTTGCTCACCCCGCAGGAAGCACAGGATCTGTGGCCGCTGATGGAGATTGGTGATGTCCTCGGCGCGGCCTTTCTGCCCACGGACGGACAAGTTAATCCATCGGACATTACCCAGTCGCTCGCCAAAGGTGCGCGCCTGCACGGCGCGCAGATCGTGGAAGAGACGGCCGTGCTGGGCATCGAAGTGGAACGCGGCCGAGTCGTCGCCGTGGTTACCGCGAAGGGCCGCATCGCCTGCGAAGTGGTGGTCAACTGTGCCGGTCAATGGGCCCGCGCGGTTGCGCAGCTGGCAGGGGTGAATGTGCCGCTGGTCTCCGTGCAGCATCAGTATCTCATCACCGATACGATCCCCGGTATCAAGCGCGGTTTGCCCACCTTGCGCGATCCTGATCGCCTGACCTACTACAAAGAAGAAGTCGGCGGTCTGGTGATGGGCGGCTACGAGTCCAATCCACGGCCATGGGCGGTCGAGGGATTCCCACCCAATTTCAATTTTCAGTTGCTGCAGCCGGACTGGGATCATTTTCAGCCGATCCTCGATCTCGCGCTGCCAAGAGTGCCGGCGCTGGCTTCTGTCGGACTCAAGGAACTCCTAAATGGTCCCGAGAGTTTCACACCCGACGGCAATTTTATTCTGGGGCCCGCGCCGGGCATCACCGGCTTCTATGTAGGTGCCGGTTTCAACGCCTTCGGCATCGCCTCCGGCGGCGGTGCCGGCAAAGTGCTGGCCGAGTGGATTGTCGGCGGCGAAGCGCCGTACGATCTTTGGCCAGTCGATATCCGCCGCTTCGGCGCGCCGCATGCCGACATCGATTGGGTCCGCAGCCGCACCCTGGAGCTCTACGGCAAGCACTACACAATTGCCTGGCCGGGTGAAGAACACGCCAGCGGCCGACCGCTCCGCCGCTCGCCGCTATACGATACGTTGCGGACACAGGGCGCTGTATTCGGTGAAAAACTCGGTTGGGAACGGCCTAACTGGTTCGCAGCACCGGGCGAATCTGCACACGATGAATACAGTTTCGCGCGCCCGAACTGGTTTGCCGCCGTCGCGCGTGAACATCGCGCCGCGCGCGAACGAGTGACCGTTTTCGATCAAACCTCGTTCGCGAAATTTCAAATGCGCGGCCGCGATGCCGCGCAAGCGCTGAGCTGGATTTGTGCCAATGACGTGGCGCAGCCGGCAGGCCGCCTGGTGTATACGCAGATGCTCAATCAGAAGGGAGGCATCGAATGCGATCTGACCGTCGCACGTCTCGCCGACGATTGCTTCTACCTCGTCACCGGGACCGGCTTTGCCACGCACGACTTCGATTGGATAGCGCGCCAGATCGCGCCCGGCCTCGATGCGCAGCTCGTCGATGTGACGTCCGCGCATGCGGTACTTTCCCTGATGGGCCCCGAGGCGCGGCAGGTGCTGCAGAAGTTGACGCGCGACGATATCTCGAACGCAGGATTTCCATTCGGTCACGCGCGCGGTCTCTCGGTGGCAGGCGCTCAGGTACTCGCGCTGCGCGTGAGCTATGTGGGCGAACTCGGTTGGGAAATGCATATCCCCGTCGAATTCGCGGCCACCGTTTACACCGCGCTGATGCAGGCCGGCGCGACGTTCGGCATCGTCAACGCCGGCTATCGTGCGCTCGAAACCCTGCGCCTCGAGAAAGGTTATCGCGCGTGGGGCGCGGAGATCGGCCCGGATCACACGCCGTTCGAAGCGGGACTTGGCTGGGCTGTGAAACTCAATACAGAGATTCCTTTCCTGGGCCGCGACGCCCTGCGGATGCAACGCAAATCACCGCTCAAGAAATGGCTCTGCGGATTCACCGTCGACGATCCGACGGTCGTGTTACTCGGCCGCGAAACCCTTTATCGCGATGACAAACGGGTCGGCTGGCTGGCGAGTGGCGGCTATGGACATACGATCGAGAAAGGTATCGGCTACGGCTATGTGCGCCGGGCTGAAGGCGTCGATCGCGAATATCTGCTCGCCGGGCACTACGAACTGGAGGTCGCGACGGAAAGAGTTCCGTGCGAGATCCAGCTTGGGCCGCTATACGATCCAGCGATGAAGCGGATGAAATGCTAAGCGTTCGGCACCCATAGGGCGGGAAAGCGCCGCGCCTTCCGTCGCCTGCGCGGGAATAACGAGTTCGTAGGGCGCCGATCTGCGCAATCCCGTCATCCCAGCGAAAGCTGGGATCTATGGGCGCCTGAGAGTTCGCATGGATTCCAGATAACCGCTATGCGCTTTCCGGGATGACGGGGTTGGCGGTGAGGACGCCTACCGCGTACGGCGGGTGCGCTGCGCCTTGCCGCCGTATTGGTGATCAGATAACCGCGAATATTCAGCCGCGCTATTTTTCAAATGCCGCTTCGGCCGCCGCAATTTCCTGCTGCCGCTTGACGATCACATCCCCAATCGGAGGACCCTGGAAGCGCCGATTCTCGAAGGTGAACCACACGATCGCCGTCAAGATGAGGAACCCGAGCGTGACCTTGAACGCGAGCGCATTGGGGGGTTGCACGCCCAGGAAGAAAATCAACCCCATCGCAACGATCGAGAGCACTGCGAACAGCGAGTAACCGCCGCGTCCGATATCCCACTGCCCCATCTTCGGCCACTTCGCACCGCCAAAGGCGAACAGCCCGAGCGTGATCGGAATGATGAACGAGAAGAACAGGAAGATGACCGTACAGGACACCACCACCGTGTAAACCGGTGTGCCGCCCGCCTCCAACCACTTGGCGCCCCACACAAAGAGTACCGCGAGCACGGAACTCGTCCAGATCGCGGCGTTCGGCGTGCGATGCGTTGGTGAGACCTTGGCCAGGGCTTTAGAAAAAGGCAGACCGCCGTCGCGCGAGAACGCATAGATCATGCGCGACGCCGAGGTCACCGTCGCGAGGCCGCAGAGCACCTGCGCGACGAAGATGGCCGCGTAGAGGATCATCTTCAACGTTTCCGGTACGCGCTGGTCCATAGTCCAGAAAAACACATTCCAGCCCTGCTTCGCAGCTTCATCCATGTTCGGGATCAGGAGCACGAAGGCGCAGAGGAACAGGTAGCCGAACACACCCGACCACAGAATGGACGAGACAATACCGCGCGGTACTGAATTAGCCGCATTCACGGTTTCCTCCGAGGTATGGGCCGACGCGTCGTACCCCGTGATCGTATAAATCGGCATGAGCAAACCGAGCAGGAACACCCAACTGCCCGAGACTTCCGGCCACACATTGCTGCCGGCTTCCCCGGAGTAGTTGGCGAAGGTCCACAAACGCGCGAAGTCGTAGTGCTCGGCGAACATGAAGCACACCACGGTTAACGCGACCGCCGTGGCAAAGATGAGGTAGCCCGAAAAATCCGTGAGCTTCGCAGTGAGCGAGATGCCGTAGTGGTTGACCAACGCCTGGCCACCGGTCAGCAGCGAGAGGAATATGAGC
>JANOVQ010000573.1:0-7679 GCA_031417495.1 Pseudomonadota bacterium
CCGGTAGTAGGGGTAGGGGTTTTGCTGCACTTCGCGCAAGGTCGGATCAAACGCCACAGTCTCCATCTCAATCTTCCTTAAGCGCCGCGAGTTTTGCAGCCCCGCAATCTACGCATTCCCAGGATTTCTGTCACCCCGCAGGCACCTTGCAAAGACGGATTCCCCCCATCACACTCAGGCGATGGCACCGTTTGAACGCAACTATCACACCGCTTACGACTTGACCGACCCTGAGCTAAGCGCGCGCTGGGATGAGGTGGTCGCTGACCTTCACGCGCGCTGCCCAATCGCCCGCAGCGCCAGCGGGGAAGGCTACTGGGTTGTGAACGCTTATCAGGATGTCGCGCGCTGCGCCAAAGACTGGCGCACGTTTTCTTCCGCCGATGGCTTTATGGTCAACCGACCAGAAGGGATGCCGTATTTCGCGCCCGCAGAAGTCGATCCTCCGTTACAGCGTGCGCTACGCGCGGCACTCGAACCCTTTCTACGACCGAAGGCGGTGGCAGCCTTCGAGCCCATCGTGCGTGCTCATGCCAATCAGCTCATCGATGCGTTCATTGCAAAGGGCGCGGTTGAACTGGTGAGCGAGTTCGCGAACCCGCTGCCGCAAATTATTTTTTCCGCAGTGGTCGCCGGGATGGACCGCGCCGAGATGCCCTATTTATTGCAAGCCTTTAGCTTTGTCGGCCCCGCGCAGGAACGGGCGGAAAACTTTCAGCGGGGCATGCTGCGGATCGAAGAATATCTACGCCGGCGTAGGGCAGAGCCGCCGCGGGGGGATATCGTCGATGCGCTCCTGGCCTTTGAACACGCGCAATACAGCTGGATGGATAAGGTGGGCACCTTGTGCCAGCTGACCATTGGCGGCATTGGCACTACTGGCTATGCCTTCTCCGGCGGCCTGTATTACTTGGCCATGCATCCCGCAGAGCGGGCGAGGCTCGCTGCCGATCCCACGCTGCTGCCGCGGGCGTTGGACGAATTTCTGCGGCTCTTTCTCGGCGTGGTGAACATGGCGCGGCGGGTACAGACCGATGTGGAGGTGAATGGGGTGCAGATGACGAAGGGGGATCGCGTGCTGTTGTCCTTCGGCGCGGCGTGTCGCGATCCTGCGCATTGCGCACAGCCGAACACCGTGGATATTGAGCGCGAACCAACCCCGAACCTGGCCTTCGGTACCGGGGTACATCGCTGCATCGGCGAGGCATTGGCCCGCGTGGTGCTGCGTGTGGGCTATGCGGTGTTCCTGGAACGGATCCTCGAGTTCCATGTCGCGGAAGATTTTGTGCCTGAGTACGAAACTGGTAGCACGCGCCATATGGTCACCCTGCCGTTACGCTTCGCGCCATCCGCATGAGTCCCACCACGCCAACAGTCGTGTTCGTGCACGGCGGCTTTCATGGCGGTTGGTGTTGGCAAAGAGTTGCCGCGCCGCTGCGCGCGCAGGGCTGGCAGGTCTACACGCCGACCCTGACCGGCCTTGCGGATCGCGCGCATCTGCTTAACGCAAAGGTTGGGTTGGAAACCCATGTGCAGGATATTTTGGGGCTGATCGAGGCTGAAGAACTTGCGAACATTGTGCTCTGCGGGCACAGCGCTGGAGGCGCCGTCATCACCGTGGTCGCTGATCGGGTCGCGTCACGTATCGGCGGCTTGCTGTACCTGGATGCCTCGCTGCCGTTGACCGGGCAGTCGATGCTGGATTTCATGGGCGACAGCCAAGGCGTGCCCGCCTTGTTCCGCGCGCAAGCGGCAGCGCACGGCGACGGTTGGCGGGTGCCGGCGGGTTTGCCGTTCGACGCGGCAGGCTTTGGGGTGGTCGATTCGGCAGACGCGGCCTGGGTAAACCGACGGCTCACTGCACACCCCTTGGCGGCTTTTACCGATCGACTTGAACTCACGGGCGAATGGGAGAGCATCAAGCGCCGGACTTATCTGCGCTGCGAAGGCTTCCAGATCGCACATGGCGAACCTCTGGTGGCCCGCCTCGAACAGGATCCCCGGTGGCATACCGAACGCTGGGATTGCGCGCACAGCCCGCATCTTACCGCGCCATCCCGCGTCGTCTCCGCTGTGCTCGCCATGCGTTGAAAGGAAGTCCACCTTATGGAAACTAAGCTCATCAAAGTAGAAGTCGCGGAGGGCATCGCGGTGGTGACCATGGATCATCCCCCGGTCAATGCGCAGAACGCCGAATTCAATCTGGAGATGGCGTATGTGTTCGATTCGCTGAGCGATCGGCGGGACGTGCGAGTGGTGGTGCTCACCGGCGCCGGCAAAGTGTTCTCGGCGGGCGCCGATCTCAAGGCGCGCCCGGATCGGAGCGTCGCGGGTGAACGCTGGCAGCATAATCGCCGCACGCGCGAGAGCTATCACGCCATTCGTGAATGTACCATGCCGGTGATTGCCGCGATTAATGGCGCGGCACTCGGCGCCGGACTCGCAGTCGCCGCATCCTGCGACATTCTCTTCGCGGCGGATGAAGCCACGCTCGGCCTGCCGGAGATCGATGTCGGTCTACTCGGCGGCGGCAAGCACACCCAGCGCTTGTTCTCGCACACGACCCAGCGCCGCATGATGCTGACCGGCTATCGCGTGCCTGGCCCCGAGCTATTTCGCCTCGGGGTGGTAGAAGCCTCGGTGCCGCGCGCAGACCTTATGCCGCGGGTGATGGAAGTCGCGCGGCAGATTGCGGCCAAAAGCCCAGCGGCGATCCGGCTCGCCAAGCGCACCTTGAATACCATTGAAGACATGACTCTGCGCGATGGCTATCGCTACGAACAGAACATGACCACCGAACTGGGCGACCATCCGGATTCAAAGGAAGCCACGGCAGCATTTTTAGAGAAGCGGCCGGCGAGTTTTCAAGACGGTTGATAAAGGCAGAGAGAACCAATGAACCTGTGCATCGATAAAAACCTGACCGTCGCGACGCGCGACGGTGTGCTGTTGGCGACCGATGTGTATCGCCCAGCGGACGGTCAGCCCGTGCCGGCCATCGTGCTGCGTCTGCCCTATAACAAAGAAACCCCCGTGCTGCTCTTTTTGAGCGGCGATATCTTCCGTGTCGCACAGGCCGGGTACGCGGTGGTCGTGCAGGATTGTCGCGGCACCTATCAATCAGGCGGCGAGTTCAGTCCGTATTTTCAAGAGGCCGCGGATGGGGCGGATACCATTGCGTGGGCGGCGGCGCAGACCTGGTGCAGTGGCGTGGTGGGGATGATGGGCGCCTCTTATTACGGTGCGACGCAGTGGTTGGCGGCCGGCGAAAATCCCCCGGCGCTGCGTGCGCTGGCGCCGTTCATCACCACCGATCAATATCACGACAAATGGACCTACCAAGGGGGCGCTTTCCAACTGGGATTTATTCTGCAGTGGGCAGCGGGCACCTTCGCGCTCGGTGAAGTGGTGCGGCGCCTCGGTCGCGGAGAGGCCAGCATGGCGGATTTTGGCACTGCCATCGCTGCGGCGGATTCAGTTGCCACGCGTTACTCGCAGCTACCCATGAACGACTGTCTTGATTTCACTGATCTCGCGCCCTATGTCAAAGATTGGCTCGCGCATCCCGACTATGACGCCTACTGGCAGTCCATCGCACCGCGTGAGCGCTATGCGCAGATCACGGCGCCGGCGCTCAATTTCGGCGGTTGGTACGATCTTTTTCTCGGCGGCACGCTCGCCAATTACACCGGCATGCAAGCGCGCGGCGGCAGTGAGGTCGCGCGCCGTCAGCAACGCCTCGTGATCGGGCCGTGGGTGCACGGCTATAACGGTGGCATTTATCCAGAGCGAAATTTTGGGATGGCGGCGCATGACGCCGTCGCTGATGTGACCGGCATGCAGATCCGCTGGTTCGATCACTGGTTGAAAAATGCCGACAATGGCGTGCCCACCGAAAAACCCGTCAAGCTCTTCATCATGGGCCGCGATGAATGGCGCGATGAAGCAGCTTGGCCGCTACCAGAAACTCGCTTCGAGCGCTGGTATCTGCACAGCGGTGGCCACGCCAATACCGCCGCCGGTGATGGACAGTTATCGCTTATCCTGCCGCACGCCGAGCCGCGTGATAGTTATCTCTACGATCCCAACGATCCGACGCCGACTGTCGGCGGCGCGAGCTTCCTGCCCGGACTCTTCATTGCGGCCAATGCCGGGCCGCGCGATCAACGCGAAGTGGAAAGGCGTGCCGACGTGCTGTGTTACACCAGCGAGCCGTTAGCGCGCGACACCGAAGTGATCGGACCAATCTCACTGGTGTTGTATGTGACGTCATCCGCGCGCGATACGGATTTCACCGGCAAGCTGGTCGAGGTCTATCCCGATGGCCGCGCGATCATCCTGACCGACGGCATTCTGCGCGCCCGCTATCGCGAATCGCTGTCGCGCCAGGTGCTGATGACCCCCGGTGAGATCTACGAATTAACGCTCGATCTGGTCGCCACCGCCAACCTTTTCAAGGCCGGCCATCGGCTGCGCCTGGAAGTTTCGAGCAGCAATTTTCCGCGCTTCGATCGCAATCCGAACCACGGTGGGGTGATTGCAGAGGCGGTCGCGAGCGATTTCCTCAGCGCCCGCAATGCGGTGTTGCATGATGCTGCGCATCCCTCGCATTTAATGCTACCGATGATTGAGCGTGCTTAATACGCGTCGTGAATCGCTGCAGGTCGCCATTCCTCGCGCCGTTGTTCGCTCGCAACGACACCACTAGTCGCACCTTAACGGCCCTAAGCGGGAGAGCGGGATGAACGACGACAATCCGCTACCCTGGTGGAAGCGCCTTGCCTTCGCGTTGGGCGCGTCACCGGTGGGTGGCTGGTTTTTTGTTAATGTCGCAACGCCCATCGACCGGGTGTTGTTGCAGCTCACACAGGGCCGGCTCAGCACAGTGATGGGAACCCTGCCGACCTTGATGCTCACTACCACCGGCGCGAAAAGCGGTCAGCCGCGCACAGTCCCCCTGGTGTATTTACCCGACGGCGCGCGCGTGATTCTAATCGCGTCGCGCGGCGGCGATACACGCCACACCGGCTGGTACTACAACCTGCTCGCCAAGCCCGAAGCGACGTTGCAGATCGACGGCCGCGCGGTGCATTACCGGGCGCAAGAAGCCAGTGGTGCCGAACGCGCGGAACTTTGGCGCAGAGCTGTCGCGTTGTATCCGGGCTATGCCACCTATCAAGAGCGCTGCGGCGCGCGGCAGATTCCGGTGCTGATTCTGACGCCGCACGCCGCCTAAACAGGGATGCCGATAGGCTCGTTTTTGGGTCCAGCGTTCGACAGGCGTTGGCGCCCGTTATCGCCTCTAGCCACCAGCCCCGTCATCCCGGAAAGTGCGCAGCACTTATCCGGGATCCCTCTTGCCACTTCATGCGCCCATGGATCCCGGGTCTGCGCCGCTGACGCCGCTGCGCCCGGGATGACAGACCTAAAGACTCACGAAGCTGCGGTGCCCGCTCCTTTCAGAAGTGGTGCGAAGAACTTGCGCGCGTGGTCGATAACGAATGCCGGCTGCTCCTCGGGGATGAAGTGCCCGCAATGTTCGACCGATCCACCGTCCACATTTGTCGCGACCGCCGCCCAGTAAGGTCGGATGTCGCCCAGGAAGGTGTCGCCGCCGTAGGCCAGCACCGGAATGGTCAGTTTGATCGTCGCGTTGAGGAGATTGACAGTGTCCTCGCGCAGGCCCGTCGCATACCACTGGAATCCGGCGCGAATCGCGCCCGGCAGCGAGTTCACCCGCACGTACTCAGCGATGTCGTCCGCGCTGAACACCGCCGGGCTGTAGTTGAAATCCAGCGTGGTGAAGAAGCGGCGCAGATAGCCATCGATATTTTGACTCACCAGCATCGTGGCCCAATCAGGATTGCCACCGTGGAAGAATACATGGTTAATTTTGAGCGCTAATTCAAGCGGAAAAGAGTCGCCGGCCCTAATCAGCCCGGGAATCATGTCAAGAATAAACATCCGCTCAACGAGCTCGCGGTGATCGTAGGCCAAATAGAATGCGACGGAACCGCCCCAGTCATGACCGACCACGCCCACCTTGGCGAACCCCAACTGGCGCAGGAGTTCGCGGACGTCGCTCGCCAGCGTGCGCTTATCGTAGCCGCTGATGGGCTTCTCGGAGTCGCCGAGTCCGCGCAGATCCGGCACGATAACCGTGTAGTGCTCGGCCAGTGCGGGAATGATCTTCCGCCACTCGTACCAGCTTTGTGGCCAGCCGTGGAGCAGGACCAACGGATAGCCGGACCCCGCAGTCACATAGTGCATCCGAAAGCCGTTCACCGTCCGTTGATGATGGGTCCACAGCTCGTTCACGTGCGCTACCTCGGTAATGAAATCTAGTGGGTGAATTTCGCGACAACTGACACTTGCGTGACCAGCGTCCCTCGTTGGCCGGGGTCACGCGTGGTGCGCAATCGATTTAGTCCACGCGTTGGTGTCGAGCGCAATTCCGTGCGTCGCTGCGGTTCGTTCTCCGGCACAGCGGGGACGGATACTATTCTAGTACACCAATCCGGCCAATGACGCGACCGGGACTGCCTCGTGCGCAAAGCGTGCTCCACCGCCGCAGGCGGGTTAAGCTCATGCTGATGGCCAACTACGATCCGGCAACGACTGACTTTCTCGCGCCCGCGGTGAGGGGTAATCCCTACCCGTATTTTGCCTATCTGCGTGCCGCAGCGCCGGTACAGTGGATGCCCAGTTTGAATGCATTCGTCGTCACTCGTTATGACGATGTCGCCAGCGTCTTGCGCGACCCAGAAACCTTCTCTTCTATCGCGATGCGCCGACAGTCGCCCGGCAGAGATCCTAATGACCGCGGCGGGCACAACGTGATAACCAGCGATCCGCCCGAGCACGGACGCCTGCGCGGGATATTGCAGGAGGAGTTTCGAATGCGGCCGTTGCGCGAGCTTGAACCGCGCATTCGCGAACTGGTGGGCCAGCTGAGCACTGCGCTGGAGGCGCAGGCCGCTTTCGACCTGGTCCACGATTTCACCATCCCGTTGCCGGTTACCGTTATCGCGGAGTTGCTGGATATTGAGCAGGCGCGGCACCAGGATTTCAAACACTGGTCGGATTGTCTGATCAAAATCCTCAATGACCGCGCGGGCCCCGCATGGGAACATGCGCGCACCGGTGTGCGCGAACTTATCGCGTTCTTCAGTGAGGTATTGGAAGAGCGCAGCGCAGAATTCGCGGGGCGTCACGATATCCTGAGCGTCCTGTTGCGCGCCGAAACGGAAAGCCGCATCGATCGCCGCGAAATGATCGCGTACTCCATCTTGTTACTGACCGGTGGCAACGAGACCACGACTAACCTCATCGGCGGCATGGTGGTCGCGCTATTGGCGCAACCCGATCAGTTGACCGCCTTGCGCGACGATCCCAGCCGCATTCCGAATGCGATTGAGGAAGGCCTGCGCTACTGCTCGCCCGTGCAGGGCGTGTACCGCCGCGCCATGCGGGACGTCGAAATTGCCGGTCAGCGGATTGCTGCGCAGAGCGATATGGTGGTGATGCTGGCGTCCGCCAATCGTGATGAGACAAAATTTGCCGCGCCCGATCGCTTCGACATTTTTCGTCGCACCGGAGGGCAGGTGGGATTCGGGATGGGCATTCATCACTGCCTTGGTGCGCACCTGGGCCGGCTTGAAGCGCGCGTGGCGCTGGAA
>JANOVQ010000574.1:0-1879 GCA_031417495.1 Pseudomonadota bacterium
CACCCGCGCCACGTCGCCATAGGTCCAGTAATACCCCATCTTGAAAGAGGGCACGGTACTGACTCGATCACCAACCTTGACCGTGGTTACCTGCGGGCCCACTGCGCGCACGATGCCGGATGCCTCATAGCCGAGTGCCGACGGCAACTCCGGCGCGTACTGCGGATAGAGCCCGCGGCGGAACATGATCTCGGCGCGATTCAACCCAAACGCGTGCACATCGATGACGACATCGTGGTCAGTCGCCGACGGCATCGGCACCTCGTCGAGCTGCAGCACGCCGGCGTCGCCGGTGCGGTGGAAGCGGACTATTTTAGGCAAGGCCTGTCTCCTGATTCGGAATCTCAAAGCCCGTTCGCCAGCCGCCAGATCCTCTCGCGCGTGAACGGCATACTGGTCAAGGTGACGCCGAGTGGTGCCAGCGCATCCTCGATCGCATTGCCGAGTGCACCTGGCGCCATGCCGGTCGGACCTTCGCCCTTGCCCTTGGAACCGAGCGGGGTGTGCGGGCTCGGTACGTGGTGCTCGACGACTTCGATTGCCGGGATGTCACCGGCCGAGGCGATCAGATAATTCTGCAAGGTGTCGTTGAGCTGACGACCTTCGGCGTCGTAGACGAATTCTTCCTGGAATGCATTGCTGATGCCGAGTGCGACCCCGCCGTGGATCTGCCCGCGCACCAGCATGGGGTTGATCGCAAGCCCCGCATCATCCACCGCGACATAGCGCAGAATTTTCACCACCCCGGTCGTTGGAAACACTTCCACCGTCGCCACATGCACGTTGGTGCTTTGCATGCCGCTGGTCGCCGCCTCGAAATGCGCGCGGTGTTCGAGCCCGCCCTCCATGCCGGGCGGCAGCTCGGTGGGCGCCAGCAGCGCGGTTTCCGCAATTCGCGCGAGGCTGATCCGCCGCGTCGGATCTGCGTGATAGTGCAAATAGCCGCCGGTGAATTCGAAATCCTCCACTCCCGCCTGCGACAGATTGAGCAAGTGCGCGGCGATCGCCGCCAGCTTCGGTTTCAAGCCGCGCGCGGCGAAGAGTGCGGCGCTCAAGGTATAACCGCCCATTCTTGAGGCCAAGGTCCCCGCCGCAAACGGGCTGGATTGGGTATCGCCTGAACTGACTTTCACCTCGTCCGGCGTGACGCCCAACTCATCGGCGACCACCTGCGATAACGTGGTGTCGTGCCCTTGTCCCTGGGGCTGATCGCCATGCGCCAGCTGCACACCGCCGTCGGCATCGAGCTTGATGACGGCGACCCCGTAGCCGGGCTGACGCTCCATCGGCACCAAAATTTGCGAAGACAGCCCGGAAAATTCGATGCCGAGGCTGAAGCCAATGCCGAGATAGCGCCCCGCTGCGCGCGCTTCGGTTTGTCGTGCACGGAACCCCGCGTAGTCGATAGTATCGCGCGCCTTGGTGAGCGCGCCGGGGAAATCGCCGCTGTCGCAATGAACGCCGGTGGCGGTGTCATGCGGAAAAGATTTGATCGAATTCAACTCGCGCATCGCGAGCGGATCGAGGCCCAGCCGCCGCGCCGCGATATCGACGATCCGATCAATCGCGAAGCGCGGCACGAAGGAGCCGAACGCGCGACTCGGTGTGAGGCCGGCCTTGTGGGTCACCACACATTTGAGATCGATATCGATGTTTGGAATGTCGTAGCCATTGGTCAGATACATCGCGCCCAACCACGGCATCGAAAACGACACATAAATGGGCACGCGCGCATCGCCACAATCGGCGAGCATGCGGTCGCGCAGACCCAGAATTCGGCCGTCGCGTCCGAGCGCGATTTCGAGATCGTGGATCTGATCGCGCTCCTGACCGATGTTGGCGAGATTCTCCTGGCGGTGTTCGATCCAGCGCACCGGCT
>JANOVQ010000575.1:0-7901 GCA_031417495.1 Pseudomonadota bacterium
CATGGCGCGCTGGCGCGGCGCTAACTCCGCCGCCCGATAGTTCATCACCATCAGTTCACCGAGCTTCGGGTCGTGCGCGTATTCGCGCACGCCGGCGCCGTGCGCCACCAGGCAATAAAAGCAGTGGTTGGTCGAGGACACCGCCACTGCAATCATCTCGCGCTCCAGTTCCGAGAGTCCTGATTCGCCGAACATCAGGGTGTTGTAGAAGCGCGAAAAAGTCCGTAACTGCTCTGGGTTGTGGCTGTAAGCGGCCAGTACATTTGGCACCATGCCGAGCTTCTGGTCGCACTTTCCGAAAAATTTCTGGAGATCTTCAGGCAATTCTTCGCGCGTCGGTAACGGGATATTCAGGGCCATGACGTATTGATGCTGCGACATAGAGAACCTCGGTTGGTGTGCGCGTACTGCGGTCTCGTATGATAGGAAATTCGCGGCCTTGCGCGCCACCGGCAGCGCAGGAGGATGGGCGTAAGTGGCGCGATCACGTATTCTGGCGGCGCCTCCTTAAGGAACTCTATCGATGCCGAAAATTCGGGTCGCCGTGACCCAGATGGAATGCAGCTGGGACCGCGCGGCGAACTTGGCGCGCGCCGAAGGCCTGGTGCAGGCGGCCTGTGCGCAAGGGGCGCATCTCGTGCTGTTACCGGAGTTGTTTGAAACCCCCTATTTCTGCAAGGACCAGCTGCCCGCACATTTCGCGCTCGCGCACCCGGCGCACGCGCATCCCCTGCTCGAACGCATGCAGGAATTAGCTCGCTCGCTGGCGGTGGTCTTGCCAATCAGTTTTTTTGAACGAGATGGGACTGCGTATTACAACTCGGTAGCCATGATCGACAGCGACGGCAGCCTGCTCGGGGTTTATCGAAAATCGCACATTCCGCAGGGCCCGGGCTACGAGGAAAAATACTATTTCACGCCCGGCGACACCGGCTTCAAGGTCTGGCAGACCCAGGTTGGGTGTGTGGGCGTGGGCATTTGTTGGGATCAATGGTTTCCTGAAGCGGCGCGTGCGATGAGCTTGCTTGGCGCGGAAATATTGTTGTATCCCACTGCCATTGGTTCCGAGCCGCAGGCCCTGACGCTCGACTCGCAGGCGCACTGGCAGCGCGTGATGCAGGGCCATGCGGCGGCCAACCTGATTCCGCTGCTGGCCGCGAACCGAATCGGCGTGGAGGTTGGCGCGAGTTGCACCCTCACGTTCTATGGCAGCTCGTTCATCGCCGGCCCGACCGGTGAGATTATCGCGGCCGCTAACCGTACTGAGCGCGCAGTCCTGTGCGCCGAGTTTGATTTCGCGGCGATTGCCGAGCAGCGCGCGGCATGGGGGGTGTTCCGTGATCGTCGCCCGGATCTCTACGCCGCCTTGTTGGGCCGCTAAATTTCGAAACGGCAGTTGAACGTCGCGTGCAGGGTGTTCCATGGGGTGCAGGGCAAGGCGCAAGGAGGAGGAATAGCTGGCTATACCGACGAGTTGCAACGCCGCCATGCGCGCCAGGGGACGCGCTGCGCGGGGCGTAGCGCCTTCACCGATTAGGTGACGCCTGTTTGAACTACAAAGCTGGAATTTTTCATTAGCTTCCTCACCATCACCAGCGTTCAACTGCCGTTTCCAGGTTAAACCATTTGCAGATACCAGTCGAAGTCCTGCGCGGTAACCTCGCCCATGAAGCGCTGACATTCGGTGCGCTTCACGGCGGTATAGATCTGCATGAAGCGCTCGCCGAAGTATTCGCGCATGAAGGGCGAATGCGCACATTGCTCGATCGCGCTCGGCCATTGCTGGGGGAGTATGGGTGCGGTGCTGTGATAACCATCGCCGGTCACCGCTGGGCCGGGATCGAGATGGTATTTAATTCCATGATGGGCCCCGGCCAACACTGCCGCCGCCGCCAGATAGGCATTCGCATCGGCACCGGCGATACGGTGCTCGATATGCCGGGAGTTCTTCGGACCTGTCGGTACGCGTAACGACACCGTGCGATTGTTAACGCCCCAAGTGGGGGTGAGCGGCGCATAGCTGTTGGCGCAGAAGCGACGATAGGAGTTTGCATGCGGGGCGAACAGCAGCATCGCGTCGGCGGCGGTTTTGGCCATGCCGCCGATCGCGTGGCGGAGCAAAGGCGTCCCGGCGGGATCATCAGCCGCGAACACATTCTCGTCCTGCTGATTGAGCAGACTGAGATGCAGATGCATGCCGGAGCCCGCGTAGGCCGCAAAAGGTTTGGCCATAAAGCAGGCCAGCAGTCCGTGCCGGGCGGCGACGCCCTTTACTAAGCGCCGATACATCACGGCTTCGTCCAACGCACGCAAGGTATCGGCGCGATGGGTGAGCGTAATTTCCAATTGACCGGGCCCGAATTCAGAAATCGCCGTTTCGGCCGGCAAGCCCTGCACATCGCAGCAGCGGTAGAGATCATCGAAGAAATCCTCCAAGGCTTCGACTTCCTCAATGCTGTACACATGCGGATGCTTGCCGCGTGGAAGCACGGCCCGCGGTGGGCGTTCATTTACGCTCGCGCCGTCCAGCAAGTAAAACTCGAGCTCGACCGCCATGACTGGGCGATAGCCGTCAGCTTCGAACGCTGCGATCACGCGGGTCACTGCGAGGCGCGGGTCGGCCGCCGCGGCTGGTAAGCCAGCGCTAGGATCGAGCATGACCAGCACCTGGGCAGTCGGCGCTTTCAACCAGGGCGTGCGCACCAGAGTCCCGGCGACTGGAAACACGAGACAGTCCATGTCACCCACTTCCCACAAGAGTCCAGTTTCCTGTGCATCGTCACCATTCAACGTGAGTGCGGCAATCGAGCTTGGCAGGGGGCGCCCATGTGCATAGAGTGCCGCCAGCTCAGACGGTCGCAGCGACTTCCCGCGCAACACGCCGTTGTTGTCACTTAGCATCATCTGGATATGGCGGAGGTCGGGATTCTTGGCGAGGAATTCCTGTGCTTCCCGCCAGGCGGCGCGTTCGGGCATGACTAAACCTGCTTGTTTTGGGCGCGAGCCAGCGGCCAGGATGATGTCGCGTTTGGGGCGACCGACGCAACGCATATTCCTTTCGCGGTGAGCGACATTATTTGATAGCTTGGCGCCCCCAACGATCCGATCAGGCCCGATCCCGTCATGGCAGCACTCCTTACCTCTACGCCACGCGCGGACGGCTTCATGATGCCAGCGGAATGGGCCGCGCAGGCCGGTTGCTGGATAGCCTGGCCAGAACGCCCCGACAATTGGCGGCTGCAGGCAGCCCCTGCGCAAGCCGCGTTCGCGAACGTTGCGAATACCATCGCCGAATATGAAGCGGTCACCATGTGCGTATCGAAAGCACAGGCGGCGGCGGCTCGTGCGTTGCTTAACGCGGCGGTGCGGGTGGTCGAAATCCCCACTAATGACGCGTGGCTGCGTGATATCGGACCGACTTTTGTGCGCACATCCGAGGGCGTCTTACGCGCTGTCGATTGGATCTTCAATGCCTGGGGAGGAGCAGCGGGCGGGCTCTATTTTCCGTGGGACGATGATGATCGGGTGGCCAGCAAAATCGCCGAACTGCTCGGCGTGGAATGCTACCGTGCGCCCTTCGTGCTGGAAGGGGGCGCGATTCATGTCGATGGTGAGGGCACCTGCCTGACCACCGAACAATGTCTGCTTAATTCGAATCGCAATCCCCAGCTAAACCGTGCGCAAATTGAAGCCGGGCTGCGGGCCTATTTGGGCGTTGAGAAGATCGTCTGGTTGGGCGAGGGCGTGTATCTCGACGAGACCGATGGCCATATAGACAATCTGTGCTGTTTTCTGCGGCCAGGGGTCGTGGCGCTCACCTGGTGCGAGGATCCCGCGGATCCCCAGCACGCCATCTCAAAGGATGCGTTGGCGCGTCTGGCGTGCAGCACCGATGCGCGCGGACGCGCATTCGAGGTCGTGAAAATCCCGGGACCGACGACCCCACTGACGATCACTGCCGCAGAAAGTGCTGGGGTCACCCCGCGCGACGGCGTGCGCGCCCGCGTCGCGGGCACTCGCCTGGCCGCGTCCTATGTGAATTTTTTGATCGTTAACAATGCGCTCATCGTCCCCGCCTTTGGCGATCCCGCAGATGCGGTGGCGCGTGAGATACTGAGCGGCCAGTTTCCAACCCGGCAGGTGCGCCAAGTGCCGGGTCGCGAAATATTGCTTGGCGGTGGCAATATCCACTGTATTACGCAACAACAGCCGCGCGCCCGGCACTCGCTGTAAGACTCGTCGCGGTAGCAACGACTAGGTGATATCGATGGAACGAATTAAAGATGCGCTCGAACAAGCGCGCCGCGCGCGCGACAAGGCCCTGCAAGAAAGCACGCTGAATGAGCTGAAGACCGGCAGCCCGAACGATGTCAATGATTTGATCGACGCGCGCCGTATTCGCGAACGGATTCCGTTCAATCAGCTTACTGCACACGAGCAGCAGGTATTAATCGCGGCCGGGGAAGTGCTGCGCATAGAGGCGGGCACGCCGGTTTTCGTCAGCGGCACGGAAGATCACTATGTGCACTATCTGCTGGAAGGCGCGGTGAGTATCGCAAGCGATAATTCGCAGGGGCAGACCTTGTATGCCTATCAGGAATCAGCCCTACTCCCGCTCGACGAGGCGGGTGCGAAAACGCACACAGTGACCGCGGTGATTGCGTCGCGGGTGTTTCGTATTGCGCAGTCAACCTTGCAAGCCCCAGTGCCGACCCCGGGCACCGCGCCCGCGCCCCCTCCCATCGAGGAAGAGACGCCACGGGATCTCTACACCCACACCTATTCGGGTGAACAGCTGGCGCAACTGGTGGAGCAACTACACCAGGACAGTCAGCAATTAGTGAGTGATTACAGCGCAAGCAAGAGCGCGCGTCCCCTGGACGAAGTCCGTTTCGGCGAGAATACGATTGGAGTCAAAATCGACGCCCCCACGCCCAATCTTGAGGCCACCATCGCGCCTCCTGTAGCAGCCCCAGAGGCGCTCGCGCAGACGACGTCCGGTCTGCCGAGTCGCGATGAAATAAATGATGAAATCGGGCGCTTTACGCGCGATCTCGAAGTGCGCTTTCGACGCTATGTGCAGCAGGTACGCAGCGAGGAGCGCAAGCGTGCACAGGCCCAGCTGCAACAGCACGCCAAGCGGCTGCAAGCGCTGGCCGAGCAGCAATTGCGCGCGAAAATTGAAACGGTGCGCGAGCGTTACCAGGCCGCCTACATCGCGCGCGAGAAGAAATTGCGCGAGCGCTATGAACACCTGATTGCGATGGCGAACAAGATGACGCGCCAGAAGGCGGCGATCTATCAGGCGCGCCGTCAACTCGAAGACAAATTGCGCCTCGCCGAGCAGGTCCACAACGAACTCGCGCAGATCGGGTTAACGGTCACGCGCCAGTTGAACGACCTGGAAGGGATGATCCCGGATGAGGAACAGGCCAACTCGCCGTAAGGTTCGCGGGTTGGGGATCCCCCAGCGGAGGCGAGCAATTGTTCGCATGCTATTAAAGGTAGGGTGGGGTGAGCACGGCGAACCCCAACACCGCGAATCCGCCGGGTGACCACTTCGAGTATGAATCCGCGCGATTTCGTCCACCGAATGTTGGGGTTCGCTAACTCACCCCTCCCTACTCGCTGGAATGACGGGGTCAAATAACCTGCGCCTTCTGCAACCCGGCGATCTCCTCCGCGCTCATCCCGAGCAGGCCCGCATAAATTTCGTCGTTGTGCGCGCCGAGTGGCGCACCCGCCCACTCGGTTTTCCCCGGCGTATCGGCGAGACGCGGAATGATCGCGGGAATCTTCAAGGGGCCGGATTGAGTTTGCACTTCCTCGAACAATCCGCGCGCCTGGTACTGCGGATCCGCAAACATGTCCTGCACGCTGTAAATGGGACCAGCGGCGACGCCGGCTTTTTCGAGTTCGGCCAATACTTCAACCTGCGTTAGCGAACTCGTCCAGCGCCCGATCATGCCGTCGATCTCCGCTTGGTGTTCCACCCGCTGATTGTTTTCCTGATACCTCGGATCGTGCCCCACGCTGGCGTCGCCCATCAATTCGCAGAGGCGTTGGAACATGGGGTTGGTATTTGCGCCGATGATGATCGTCTTGCCGTCCAAGGTGGGGTAGATATTGGAGGGCACGATGCCAGTCAAGGTGGAGCCGGATGCCTCGCGAACCACGCCGGCGCCATCGAATTCCGGCACCACGGCTTCCATCAGGTTGTAGATCGATTCAAAAATCGCCACATCCACCACCTGGCCCGCGCCCTTGGTCACGCGCTCGCGGCCGATGTAGGCGAGCAGCACGCCGAGCGCGGCGTGCACGCCGGCGAGCGTATCGCCAATGCTGAGGTTAGGTCGCACCGAGGGTTCGCCCGGGAATCCATTAACGTAACGAAATCCGCCAAAGCCCTCACACACCGATGCAAAGCCCGGGCGCGGCGCGTAGGGGCCCGTTTGGCCGTAGCCGGAGATCCGGGTGTAGATCAGACCGGGGTTAGTCGGTTTGAAATCGGCGGGGCCGAGACCCCATTTCTCCATCGTGCCCGGCCGAAAATTTTCGACCAGCACATCTGATTGATTCACCAGTCTGCGCATAAGGTCGCGCCCTGCGGGTTGGCGCAGATCGAGCGTCACACACTTTTTATTGCGGGCCAGGCTGTACCACCACAAGGAGGTGCCGTCCTTCACGACGCGCCAGCGGCGGATCGGATCGCCGCCCTCGGGCGGCTCCACCTTGATCACCTCTGCGCCGTAATACCCGAGAATGGTGGCGGCGAAGGGGCCAGCCAGTAACTGACCGGCCTCGATAACACGCAGTCCCTCCAAGGGGCGCGCTGATTGCGTCGCGGATGCCATGGCGCTCAACCTCTAGCCGTTACAAAGGGTCGCTATTCTGCGTGGCGGAAGGCGGGGAAGCCAGCCGGGAGACGACTTCCCAAGCCAAGCCCGAGCAAGATGCCGAGCATGTTCGTAAGTGCATCCCAGGCCGATGCCATGCGCTCCGGGGTCAGGCCCTGCAGGATCTCGAGGGCCACGCCGAGCAGGGCAAGACCGAGTGCAAGCCTGCGCCAGTGCGCACGTGCATAACCCAGTGCAAACCAACAGGCTAAAGCGGCATAGGCCGTGAGGTGATAGAGCTTGTCGCTGTTTTCCGGGCCCTCAAGCAGGAGCGCGGAAGGTGGTAGTAGCGAGATTGCGCACAGGCTGGCGACGCCGAGCCAGCCAATGAAGCGCCAGCCAGAGCGGCTAAAGGTGAGGGCATCCATGCGGCGTGCATGATCGCTTATTGAGAGGGGATAGTCGCGCTTGGGCGCCGGCAAAATCAGGATTTGAGGGGCGCCAATTCACCTGAACCGCCGTCATTCCCGCGCTGCACGAGCCGCCTCTCAAGCCGCCAAAGTCTGCGCCACGATATAGCGGAACAGATCGGACTCGGAAAGAATGCCGCGCAGCGTGCCACCTTCATTGACCACCGGCAAACCACTGACCTTGAGTTGCAGCATGATCTTGGCGGCCAGCGCGATGGTGGCGGTTTCTGAGATCGTAATCGGATTGGGCGTCATGATCGCGCCCACCGACGGTGCTGGGCTGACGTCGCCTTGCGCCGTGCCGGCGGCCATCGCGGCACGCACATCCCCTTGACTCAGGATGCCGGTGAGTTCCGAGTTTTCAACTACCGCGAGGCGTCGAATTCCCTTGCTCTGCATGATCTCGTCGGCCTCGGCGATGGAGGTCGTCGGCAACACGGAAATCACATTGGCGGTCATCCAATCACGCACTATTTCGTTCACAGCGGTCTCCTATCGATTCAAACGTTCTCTCCATAGCGGCGTCAAGGTCGGAAGATTTAGCAGCGACGGCCGCTACTTCGTACATGTCTGCTCTGCCCTCTGTCGACAAAAT
>JANOVQ010000576.1:0-3269 GCA_031417495.1 Pseudomonadota bacterium
CCGTCGGCGCACACGAGGCGGCAAGCCCCAGCACGCCAAATAACGCGAGATTGTATTCTCGTCCGACCTCAAGCCCTGCCCCAGGCAGCTGGAGCAACTTCAGCGCGGAACGAATGAAGACCAGCTCCTGGTCGAAGAGAATCCGGTAGCTGGGTTCCTCGATGGCGAAGCGGGGGATCCCGGAGACCGCCAGAAGTGGCGCAATGTCGTGCTTATACCGCTCCAGCACGGTAATTACGGGTGCCAAGCCGTAAGCCAGGCGCTGTCGCCTGAGCATGGTGCCGCCGTACAGGTACTCGGCTTTCCCGGGCGCGGAGTGTCCACTACGCACACCTGGAGTTCTCACAACGGTATTTCGTGGCGCCATATGTCAAACAATTTACGCGATCGGTTATTCCGGGTCGAGCGCGGCTCCCGGATACTCATACGATGACTGGCTAGTCAGTCCAGAGGTGATGCATGAAATTCATTTTTTTCTTCTATCCGGCGATTCCGGCGACCCTGGCGGAGCGCGAGAAGTTGCGGCCGATCGCGAGCCGCACGGACAAGTTTCAGAAGATGCTGGACGAGATAGTCGAGCTCTCGCAGATGGCGGAGGAATTGGGCTTTACGGCAGTGACCTACCCCGAACATCACCTGCACACCGAAGGCGGAGAAATGGGCAGTCTGCCGCTGCTCACGCAGCATGTGCTGGCCAATACGAAGACCATCAAGGCGGGCCCGATTGGCTATGTGCTGGCGGGCTGGGATCCGTTGCGCCTGGCGCTTGAAATCGCGTGGCTGGATCAAATCACCAAAGGCCGCACGATTATTGGTTTTGCGCGGGGTTACCAGGCGCGCTGGCTGAATCAGATGGCGCAGCACCTGCATGTGGGGGCTGCGGCGATGAACACCAAGGAGTCGCAGCCGACGAACGATGCGGTGAACCGCGAGGCGTTCCAGGAGATTTTTGACATCATCAAGCTGGCGTGGAAGGAAGGCGGTTTCCGCTACAAGGGCAAGTACTACGAATATCCCTATCCTTATGAGACCGGCACGCCGTGGCCGGCGCATAACTGGACGCGCAAATATGGCTCCCCGGGCGAAGTGGATGAGGCGGGGAATATCCAGCTGATTGACGTGGTGCCGAAGCCCTATCAGAAGCCGCACCCGCTGTTGTTTCAGGCCTTCTCGCAGAGCGAGAGCACGATTCGGTGGTGCGCGAAGGAGGGCTCGATTCCGACGGTGCTGACCTCCGATCCGACGATCCTGCGGAAGTTCGCCGAAGTGCATGTAGAGGAAGCGAAACTGCACGGTCGCAATCTCGCGTTGGGGGAGAACTTCGGGGTGTTCCGCGGGGTATACATGGCGGATACCCGGCAACAGGCGCGGGACTTGGCGATGAAGGGCTTGATGGGCACGGGGTGGCCGGGCTGGGCGCATGACTTTGGGTTCACCGATGCGTTCCGTCTGCCGGAAGACGAGATCAACTATCCGAATCAACCACTGCCGGTGTCCGAAGCCACGATGGAGCGCTTTGAGAAAGCCCATTTCTGCCTGACGGGCAACGCGAGTGATGTGCGCAAGGAAATGGATTTACTGGTGGAGACCGCGAACCCCGAATGGTTCATCTGGCAATCCGACCAGGGCTACCTGCCGCTGGACGACATGAAGCGTATGCTGGAGCGCTTCGGGCGCGAGGTCATGCCGCATTACATGTGAAGTGAGAACTCCGTCATCCCGGACGTAGACCCGGGATCCACGGACACTATTCGCGCTAGAGCTCGGCGCAGCCCTCTACCCGTCGTTGCGAGGAACGCAGCTTCATTATCATCCAGCCTACCTCAGCCCAACGCTGGCCTCCAAGCTTGTTGGGCTTCCTTCGTCCGCGCAACCTGCACTTAGTTGCGGTGCTTGTGCCGACAAGCGATATCTCGAGCTAAAAGGGTACTGACCTCCAAGGATTCGCTAACCTCGGTACCGCAAGGCTTCCACCAGCAACGAAAACGCCTGCGAAGATTGCCGCCGACTTGGATAATAGAGATGGAATCCTGGAAAGGGCGGGCACCAGTCTTCCAGCGCTCGGGTGAGACGACCTAGCGCGAGGTGCGGTTTCGCCAGTTCCTCCGGAATATAAGCAACGCCGAGCCCCGCGAGTGCCGCGTTTACGATGTGCGGCAGTCGATTGAGCACCAGTTGGCCGTCGACTCGCACCTTCAAAATGCGTTTCCCTTTCTCGAACTCCCAAACGTACAACCCACCGTAAGTCGGAAGGCGCAGATTGATGCACCTGTGATCGGTCAGTTCTTGCGGTCTCTTGGGCGGAGATCGCTGTGCGAAGTACGCCGGCGAGGCAACCACCGCCATGCGGATATCAGGCCCGATACGCACGGCGATCATGCCCTTCGCGACCTGCTCTCCGAGGCGTACTCCGGCGTCGTAGCGCTCTGCCACGATGTCAGTTAGCGCGTGGTCCACAATCATCTCGACCGTGATATCCGGGTAACGGGGCAGAAGGTGCGCCAAGGTTGGCCACAGGATCGCGTCCGCCGCATATTCGCTGGTGGTGATGCGAATGGTGCCGGCCGGCGTTTCTCGAAATTCGTTTAGGGACTCAAGTTCCGCTTCAATTTCGTCGAAGCGCGGTGCGACCGTCGCGAACAGGCGTTCACCCGCATCGGTCAGTGCGACACTCCGGGTAGTGCGAGTCAAGAGTCGGACACCAAGCCTGGTCTCGAACTGTCTAATAGTGTGGCTCAACGCCGACTGCGACACGCCGAGCTTGGCTACCGCTTTGGTGAAGCTGCGTTCGCGCGCTACGGCGAGGAACGCGAGGAGATCGCTGGCATTACCGCGCGGCATCGGTGTTTTTCGCTCAATTTTTTGCGAAAAGGAGTAATGGTCCTGGATGGCCGTCACTGGCTGCACTGCGTGCGCCCTGCGGATATTCCGGGCGCTCGCTTCGGACGGGCCGAAATGTTTCACCTTGCCTGCCGCGATCAGATTCCTGACCGCGCCTGCAACCTCTTCCATTGGCACGCTCGGATCGACCCGGTGCTGATAGAGCAGGTCAATGCGATCAGTCCGCAAACGCTGCAGTGACGCGTCGACCATTTCGCGGATATGTTCGGGCCGGCTGTCGAGCCCGACGATCTCATTTTTTTCGTTAATCTTGAAGCCGAATTTGGTGCAGACCAGAACCTGCTCGCGAACCGGCGCCAGCGCCTCGCCGACCAGTTCCTCGTTGTTGAACGGCCCGTACACTTCGGCCGTGTCGAAGAAGGTCACGC
>JANOVQ010000577.1:0-22525 GCA_031417495.1 Pseudomonadota bacterium
CGTGCCCGCAGCCGGCGTTGCGCCTTCCACCACCTCTACCGGTTGGCTCGCGAAGCGTTTGAAGTCGGTTTCGAGGAGCGGGTCGGTCACGGCTAGCGGCTGCGCTGATTTTTGTGCCGTTAGTATGACTGTGAGAAGGCGCCTTGTGCAGCGTCACCCAGGTGCTAAGCGCCGCCAGGCCAAGAACTAAGGGTTCCGTTAGACGCCCCAGGATCCCGGGTCTACGCCGCTAGGCGGCTTCGCCCGGGATGACGGGGTAAGGTGATTGGCGGGTCTGATTAAGCCACGCACCCCAACTCACCGCGATAGACTGCTGTCATTCGTATAGAACAACCCTTGCAGCTCTTGCGACTCAGAAAGTTCGAGGCGCAGCAGTACGCGCGCGCCCAGTTTCCGGGCCCGCCGGAAGACTTCGTCCGACATCACAAACGGCACAAATTCGCCGTTCATATCTTGATAACCTGCAAACCGCGCGACTCTCCGGTCAATCGACTGGATGGCCTTCATCTTTATTTTCTCCGTAAATCCAACGTTCTCAGGGAACTAAGGCAAGACGCGTTCCATCTTTGGAAACACCCGCGAAGTCCCATTGCCGAGATGCGACCGAGTTCGAATTTTGAGCAGTAAAGCGTGACTCGGTTCACGTTGATTTAGCGACCAAGGCGCGCGCGAACTGAAACTACTGGGAAGTGTTTAAGGCGTGCGGTGTTGAATTGACGTCGGGAAGCGACAAATTTAGTCCGGATGAGTCAGTTCTCGCGCACCGCAAAAGGTGCCGCGAGTGGCTCGCCGATGAACACCCCCTGGCCCGGCCAGACCACGCTTTTCCAGTAGGCTTCGATCAGCGTATTGCCGTCGAGGTAGTACTTCATCACGAGGCCAGGATGCGGAAATTTCTGCGGGAAATTGCAGGGTTCCACCACGGCGCCGTAGCTCCCGGTCGCGCCCGCCTCCAACCAACGCAGCGCGCTCATTTGGCCAGTGCCGTCCAATTGACCGCCGGCGGAGGTGAGGTGATCACCCACCGCGCCTGGCAGGAAACCCAGGGTCTCGAGATAGGGCACCTGGGTCGTGCCGGTGAAGTAGAACAAGACGTCAAAGCGATTACGGATGCCATCACGCAGAACGATTTCAATCGGTAGGCGATTTCCGAGCGCGTGACGGATAAATGCATATCCCGGCGCGCGCGAACTCCGCGCCTGATCGGAGGTTTGCACCAGATAGGCGCGGCCCTGGGGCTGCAACCCATCACTCTGCACACCGCGCGCGATCAACAGCCGACCATTCTCCAGGGTGCGCGCCGCCAACAACATTGCCGGTCGCACGCGAAAATCGGCGTAGGGGGCTCGCGACGGTTGGTCGTACAACGGGTTCGGCGCCGTGGGTTTGCAGCCCTCGGCGCAGAAGCGCGTGCCATAGCCCATGGCGAAGGCGCTGGTGATCGACATGCAGCCCACCCGATAGGGCAAGGTCCAGGCCAGAGCATAGGCCTGAATCGACGCGGGCAGCGTTTTCTGCGCGGATTGCCAAACGCGCGCGAAATCATCCGGCGCGAGCACCGCACGCGGCGAGCCTAAACGTACCCGCAGCACATTGCGCGCTGGAATGTGGCGCGCCGTTTGGTAATGCGCGCCGAGTGCGACGCTTAAGGGATCATCCAAGTTGATGACGAGCGCAAGTTCATTCGCCGTGACGGCACTGGCGGTTGCGCAGATCAGGGCCAGCAATAAACAAACGCCCCCCTGCAGGAGCGGCTTCAGGCGCGACAGCACAAACGTAACAGTCAGATTAATGCGACTTCTTCAGCGCCTTCATCGCGCGATCCAGGCCATCGATAGTCAGCGGAAACATGCGATCAGACATGAGTTGTTTCACCATGCCGATGGACGGAATGTAGCTCCAGTAATCCTCCGGTTGTGGATTCAGCCAGACCGCATAGGGATAGAGCGCTAACAGCCGCGCGATCCACGTCGCGCCGGAATCCTCGTTCCAATGTTCGACGCTGCCGCCCACCGCCATGATCTCGTAGGGACTCATCGTCGCATCCCCTACGATCACCACTTTGTGATCCGCACTGTAGGTATTCATGAGTTGCTGGGTCGGCAGGCGCACGTTATTGCGCAGCTGGTTGTTACGCCACACCGTCTCGTAGACGAAGTTGTGAAAATAGAAATGTTCGAGGTGCTTGAACTCAGTGCGCGTCGCAGAAAACAGTTCTTCACAAACTTTCACGTGGGGGTCCATCGATCCCCCCACATCCAACATCAGCAAGACCTTGGTGGTGTTGCGCCGTTCGGGCACCAGTTTGATATCGAGCATGCCGGCGCGGCGCGCGGTGGAGCGAATGGTGTCGTCAAGATCGAGTTCTTCTTCGGCGCCTTCGCGCGCGAAGCGGCGCAGCTTGCGCAGCGCGACTTTGATATTGCGGGTCCCGAGCTCCACTGAGTCGTCGAGATTCTGGTATTCCCGCTTATCCCACACCTTGACCGCACGACCCTGGCGGCCCTTCTCCTGGCCGATCCGCACGCCCTCAGGGTTGTAGCCATGGGCGCCGAAAGGCGAGGTGCCGCCGGTGCCAATCCATTTGTTGCCCCCGTGGTGGGCTTTCTTCTGTTCTTCGAGACGCTGCTTCAGGGTTTCCATCAGCTTGTCCCAACCGCCCAGGCTTTCGATCAGCTTTTTCTCTTCTTCCGAGAGATTGAGCTCTTTCTGCTTGCGCAACCATTCCAAGGGGATCTCGCCCAGAATCTGCTCGAAGATCGTCTGCTGACCGCGGATGTAATCGCCGAACACCTGGTCGAAGCGATCAAAGAAGCGTTCGTCCTTAACCAGGGTGGTGCGCGCGAGATAGTAGAAATCATCGATACTGAAACCGGCGATGCGCGCTTCCAGTCCGGCCAGCAAGGTCAGGAATTCGGTGATCGAAACCGGAATCTGGACCTTGCGCAGGCGATAGAAGAATTCAGTTAGCACCGCGTCCTCGCGACATGAATACCAGGCGCTCAAAGAGATGCATGTCCTGCTCGTTCTTCAGCAAGGCGCCATAGAGTTTCGGAATCGCCTTGCGACTGTCTTTCTCACGCAGGGCTTCGGGCGGGATATCGTCGGCGACCAACAGTTTGATCCAGTCGAGCAGTTCCGAGGTGGACGGCTTCTTTTTCAGACCCGGCAGTTCGCGCAATTCGAAGAAGCACTGCATCGCCTCCGCCAGCAGTCGCTTCTTGATGTCTGGATAGTGCACGTGAACTATCTGATCCATCGTGTCCTGATCCGGGAAGCGAATGTAATGAAAGAAGCAGCGGCGTAAGAAAGCGTCCGGCAGTTCTTTTTCGTTGTTACTGGTAATGATAATGATGGGGCGCTGGACGGCCTTAATGGTTTCCTTGGTCTCGTAGACGAAGAACTCCATCCGATCGAGTTCCTGCAGCAAGTCATTGGGAAACTCGATATCGGCTTTATCGATTTCGTCGATCAGCAACACCGGCTGGACATCGGATTCGAAGGCCTCCCATAGCTTGCCCTTCAGGATGTAGTTGCGAATATCATGGACCCGGTTATCGCCCAACTGCGAATCGCGCAGGCGCGCCACCGCATCGTATTCATACAGGCCGCGGGCGGCTTTGGTGGTGGATTTGATATGCCACTGGATCAACGGCCGACCCAGGGATTTCGCAATCTCTTCGGCAAGCATCGTTTTGCCGGTCCCCGGTTCGCCCTTGACGAGCAACGGCCGGGCCAAGGTGATTGCCGCATTCACGGCCATCATGAGATCTTCAGTGGCAACGTAGGACTCGGTGCCTTCGAATCGCGCTATCGACATGGGGGTTCCGATTTTTTTAGGGGATCGGCCGCGATTGTAATGCAAGAGAAAAGGGCACAGATTTATTTTTCGCAAAAAAGTGTCTAAGTAGCGTGTTCGTCGAAAATAAAGCTGTCCGGAATGGCACGTACTTTAAGCTGCCTAAGCGCTAAAAAGGCCGTACTCGCCGCCTTCGTCATCCCGGGTGGAGTGACGCAGTCACCTAGACCCGGGGTCCGGCGGCATTCGATGGTTCGCTTGGATCCCGGATATTTGCTGACGCAAATTCCGGGATGACGAAGGGGTCAAACGCGACGTATTTGATGACAGGATGCTTGAATAGGTGCCATTCAAATTTGCCCCTTTTTACCTCATTGGCAGTCTCTGGTGGGCGCTGATCTCGGTGGTCAGCGCTGAATCGCTGGGCCTGAAGGCTTTCAAAGAAGGCGATTACGGTCTCGCTATACAAGCGCTGCAGGCGCCCGCGACGCAGGGTGAGGCCTCTGCGCAATACTCTCTGGGGGTGATGTATGCACAGGGCTGGGGGGTCTTGCCTAATCCGTTATTAGCCCGCCAATGGTTTGCGCGAGCCGCCGCCCAGGGCTTCGCCAAAGCCGAACACAATCTGGCACTGATGTACCAGGCCGGCGAGGGCGGGCCGCGAGATCCCATCCTCGCCCGGCAGTGGTTTGAGAAAGCCGCCCACCATCACAGCGCCAAGTCGGCCCAGCAACTCGGTCTCCTATATTTTCACGGCGACGACGTGAGCCGCGACTTCGGGGCTGCGCGCGAGTGGTGGCAGCGCGCCTTTCGCGACGGCGAGGTCGATGCGGGATACAACCTGGGGATACTTTATGTCCGGGGTCTGGGGGTGCCGCGGGATCCGGCCCAGGCTGTAAGTTGGTGGGCGCAGGCCGCAAAGCGCGGCTCTTTGATGGCCCAGAATGCGCTGGGGTCCGCCTATCAACGAGGTGCCGGCGTGCCGCGAGATCCGGTGACCGCGCTCGCCTGGTTCCGTGTGGCCGCCGCTGGCGGACTCGCCGTCGCCGACCAGAACGCGACGCTCCTCGAAGGCCAAATGGACGACGCTGAGCGCGAAGCGGCGCGTCTGCTGGCCGCCAAGTTCTCATTGCTACCGGACCGGTAGCCACCACATTGCAAAAAAATGTCGTCCGTGGAAAACACCCCACCAGAACGTGAACTGGATCGCCTTCTCGCGCCCGCTCGCTGATTATTCTTGAGACCGTGCCTGGCGAGCAGTCTGGGCCGACAACGAGAACAGTAATCTAAAGGTGGTGCGCTTATGACCTTTTCGGCAAACCCGTCACACGTCAATTCCCCCGCCACAGAGCTTCAGCCTGCGCTGCACTGGCAGCGTTCCCCGGCACTCGACGAACTTCGCCATTATCCCCGCGTGTCCGTCGAGATCCCGGTTGCGTTTCGTAACAGCAGCGGACAACACTGTGCTGCACGACTGTGTAATCTCTCGCCAGAAGGCTTGCAGGTGCGCTGTAATTTAGTGACCGCACAGATGATCTATCCGCGCGGCGGACAACTACCCCGCGAGAAGCAACCGATTTTGCAGGCGACTGCCGTCCTGCCACTCGCCGGAGGTGGCCAGGAAACTCTCTCGGCAGGCGTACGCGTGCTCTATTTCACAGTGGAGGAAGTTCATCCGACTTGCGTCCTTGGTTTGCAATTCTTAAGCCTGCGCCCCAAAGCGCGCCGAATTATCGATACGTTCTTCGCTGAGCAGCTGCGGAATTTTTACGTGGCGGGAACGGAGAATGCCGGGTATTGCGCAGCCTGACCCACGCGTTTCCCCGCGCGCAGATCACTCCCGAAGGGCAGAGAGTTGCTGGTCGCGCCGGGACAGGGGTCCCACCTGCAGGTTACAGTTCTACCCCGAGATTCCCGGCAATTTCATCGAGCAAAGAAAATTCGCGTAGCTCGGAAGCTTCCTTGGCCGCAGTCGCCCGCGCTTTGATGCGGGTCGCCACTGCCATACGCCGTGAGAGTTCATCGCGCTGCGCCGTGGAATTTTGAAAGCGCTCCTGCTCAGCGACCCATTCGTCGAGCTCCTGGCGTAACTTTTGACCGATTTTATTATCCGAGGTGTAGGTTCGCTCGAGCCGCTCGGCATTCTCGCGCTGGCGATCGGCGGTCGCGGTGGCGGTTGCAATGGCGGCGGACAGATCGCGTGAGGCGCTGATCGCGCGGGCTTCCAGGCTCAGGATGTCAGCGCGCAGCTGGACTTCGGTTTGGACGCTGGTTAATTGGCGCTGCTGGACGGCGTGCAACTCCTGCTCAATCGCGCGGCGTGCCGTATCGGCGGCGTCGCGCGCCGCCAGCGCTTGCGCCATGTCCTGTCGCAGACGTTTCGCCTCCGTTGTAATCGCCGCACGTTCGGCTTCGAGTTGACCTTGCATTGCCGTGAACTGCTGCGCCTGCGAGGTTTGATATTCGAGAATAATTCGCCGGGCCTCTTCGGCAGCCCCAGCTTTGGCGGCTTCCGCGGCTGCCTGGGCCTGGCGCGCGTGCGAAATCTCGGTCGCGAAGGTGGCAAATTCCGCTTCGAACCGTTGCCGTTCTTGTGCGAGCTCAAGCTTTAACGCTTCGCGGAGTTCCTGCTCCCGGCCGGCCAAGCTCGCCGCGCGTGCCTCCTCCCGCGCCGTGAGTTCCATTTCGAGGCGTTGCGCGGCGGCGAGCCGTTCCTTACTCATCGAGGACTCAAGCTCAATCTGTTGCCAGGTATCGTCCAAGGTCTTGCGCGCCTTGGCATGTTCGGCATGCAGTTGTTCGAGTTGTGCGGCCTGCTTGCGGTAGACCTCTTCCAGTCTTTGCTCCTTCTCGACCAAGGTGCGGTTGATCGCCTGCTGCAATTCCTGGGCCCGCGCCTCCTGCAGAGCACGCTGCCGTGCCGCTTCGGCGCTTGCCGCGGCATGCTGCGATTCGAGGACCTGCTTTAAGCGTTGCGCTTCCTCCAGTCGCACACGCACCAAGTTTGCGTCCTGCTCGACCTGCGTGCGTTCGCTCTGCATACGCTGCTGGACGATTTGTTCCACTTCCCGTTTAGCCGCCGCAGCTTCCGCCATCAGCCGTTGCGCCTGCTCGATTTGGAGCCGCGCTTTCTCAACTTCGGCGGCCAGCGCCTGGGCCCGCACTTCCGCATCCACCAGGACCTCTGCCGGGGTTGGCGCCACCGGGGTGCTTGGGGTGACCTCTGCGCTGGCGATGAGGATCGGCGCCGGGGCGGCTTCCTGACTGGGCGGCATTCCCGTCTTCCCCAGTTCGTCGATTGCACCGTGGGCCACAAAACAGACGTCGTAACCTGCTTGGGCGAGCAGGAACGCCGCCGCCGAACTGCGGCCACCGCTGTCGCAGTACGCGATGTAACGCGAATCGCTCGGCAAATCCTTCATCCGTGAGCGCAAAAAGCTGAGCGGTAAATTAAGGCTGCCTGGAATGCCGTTTTCGCGATGTTCCTCGGGAAATCTCACATCAAGCCAGCGTGCGCCGAGCGCCACTAACTCGATGGCCTCTGGCAAGCTCACTCGCTTGAGCACTGGTTCGCGGATTAGCTCGATGAAATGTTCCTGGGTCATACGCCCGAGCGCGCCGTCGCTCAGCATCCGGACTGTGGCATTGCGTTTCGCGCTGGAAACCAGGGCTTCTTCGCCGAAGGTTTCGCCTGGCCCGAGTTCGGCCAGACGGACTTCCTTGCCGAGACGAGTGGCCCGACAAACCTCACAGCGCCCGTCCTGAATGACGTAGTAAAAATCGCCCGCCTGGCCTTGCTTGATCACCTCATCCCCGGCCTTTACCTGCACCGTTTCCAGAATGTCGATCAAGCGTTGGATGTTAGACGGGGGAATGCGCGCGAAAAGCGCCGAGCGCAGCATGCTGGCCAGCCAATCAAGCGTGCCGGCCGTTTCGTATTCTTCCACTTCGATATTGCTATCGATCGCCGCGACAGGCTCGCTCTTAGCGACGCTCAGCAGGCGGTCGAGGAGATTACGATCCAGCCGTAAAACCTGTGCATTGCCCAAAGCCCGGGCGGACATCTGGCGCGGCTGGAGTTGCGCGAGTGGGTGAAACGACGCCGCGTCGCCGCCGACGACTTTCTTAATCAATTGATCACCGGACCACATTTCAAGTTCGCCAGCGAGTAGATAGAACGCGAAGGTGTCGCGGTCGCCCTGCTGGAAAACCGCGTCTTTCTTGCGGAAAGTCAGGATTTCGGCCGACGCAAGCAGTAGTTCCTGCTGTTTGGCTGCGAGATTATTGAGGGGCACGAGCAGGCCCAGACGTTCACGAAACGGATTCTGTTCCTCTGTCATAAAGCCTCATCGGCGAGCGTGCGCTGCGTTATGCGTCGAGGTCCGGGATTAACGCGCTTTTCAGCTTCGCGATCTGATCCTTCAGTTGTAGCTTGCGTTTCTTCAGGCGCTTAACGAGCAGCTCGTCGATTTGGGCCGAGCCGGCCAGGCGAGTGACGACTTCGTCGAGGTCTCTATGCTCCACTTGCAGCTCGTATAGTCGACGCTCACACGATTTTTTTTCGCCGTCTGTCACCCTGACCTCAATCGCTTGCGTGAGGCCGAAGCGGCCTCGCCGTAAGGCGCAGGATTCTACGCCTAATCGACGTAAAAAGCGGCAGCGAACCCTGCCCTCGACGGGGACCTCCGGCGCCCCGCCACAGACCGTTCCCGGCGTCCCGGTCGGTTGCGTATAATCGGTCACAGAACGCTGCGCTTTCTGCAGAAAACCAGGGATGAGGGCGTTTTGCCGCGCCGAGTTGTGACAGGGCTAACATTGTGCGAGTGAAGCGGTGTCAGCGCGGCGCCGCTACGCGCCCCAAGGTGCCAATTTGGATCGGCTACCCACAGGGAAAGAAAATGCGTGACCACTATCACAAAGCGCCGGCTCTTGCTCAGCACGAGGCAAACAATGTTGCTTTAATTCACGTTGCCGGCGCTCCGCCGGCAACTTTCCTTGCGAGCGGCAATCCGTTGAGCGATTCCTTCCGATGACTGCGACAGCGGCGATTGAACAAAGATTCGCCTCGGTGCTGCGCATGCTGGTGCCGCTGAATGGGCTCTCGCTGCCGCGGCGCCAGCAATTGTTCACGCAGGCTGAAGTGCTGCCCTTCCGTCGCGGGAACTATGTTTTTCACGAAGGTGATCGCGATACCTTCACTTATTTCCTCCTCGAAGGAGGACTCGAACTCTTCTCTGGCCAGCAATTAGTCAAACGCATCGTCGGCGGTACCGCTGATGCAGTGCATCCCCTAGCGCAACTCCAACCACGGCAGCTTTCGGCACGCGCGGTCAGCGATGTCAATGTGCTCCGGGTAAGTCGCGATCTATTGGACAAGTTGCTCGCGCTGGACGGCGTCAGCGAGATGCAGGATGTCAAAGTCAGCGAGATCGAGATGGAGGACGACAGCGACTGGATGACGCGCATGTTGCAATCCGAGCTATTCAGTCGGGTACCTGCCGCGAATATTCAACGGATCTTCTCAAGCCTGGAACCGATCGAACTAAAAAGCGGCGAGACCGTCGTGCGCCAAGGGGATGTTGGCGACTATTACTATGTCATTCAGCACGGTCGTTGCCAGGTTAGCCGGCAAATCGCCACCGGCAAAGCGCCGATCAAACTCGCCATGCTCGGTCCCGGCGACACCTTTGGCGAAGAAGCCCTGGTCTCGGACGCCAAGCGCAATGCCACCGTCGTGATGCTTTCTGCCGGCATCTTGATGCGCCTGACCAAGGCGGATTTCATTGAGCTTATTAAAAAGCCTCTGTTAAGCGACCTGTCCTATCAGGACGCGCAGCGTCTGGTCGTCAACCATGGCGCGATCTGGCTCGATGTGCGCTTTCCGGAGGAACACCAGGAAGGCAGTCTGGAGCAGAGCCTCAACCTGCCTTTGAACACCTTACGGATGCATGCCGAACGGCTTGATCGCGGCAAGATTTATATCGTGTGCTGCGACACCGGATCACGCAGCTCGGTGGGCGCCTTCCTGCTCTCCGAGCGCGGCTTTGATGTGCATTTCCTGGCCGGCGGCATGGCACGGCATGGTTTATTGAAGTCCAGTGCTGCGCCCCCGAAGCCCGCCACCGGGGGTTCGCCGCGCCTGACGTCGGTACGGCCCGCAGCGCGTCCCGACGTCGCTGCGGTCACGTCCACGCCAGTCAGCGCGGTTATCCCTGCCTCGCAACGCTCCGAAACAGAGCGCCGGAATCTCCCTGCGCCGGCGCGCAGCGGCGCAGGGTCTGACCCGCTGGAGGCTGAACTCCGCGCCCAGGCACTCAAAGCGGAACTGGCGCGCGCGAATATTCAGCTGGAGGAAGCCCGCAAATTACGCGACCAGGCAGATTCTGCGCGGGTGGAAGCCGAACAACGCGTCTCCTCACAACTGGAAGTCGAGCGCGCGCGGCTCGCGCGCGATGTCGAGAAAGCTCGCCAAACCTTGGAGCAGGCGCGCCAGCTCAAAGCACAACTCGAAGAAGCCAAACAGCACGCGCAGGCGAGCGCTGCGCGCACTCGCGAACACGAATCGAAGGAATTGCGCGAAGCAAACCTCCGCGTAGAAGAAGCGTTGCGGTTGCGCCAGGAAGCCGAAACTGCGCGCTCGGAGATGGAGCAGGAATTGCGCGAGCGGCTCGCGCTCGAAAAGGCCAAGTACGCGGCAGAGGCAGAACAGGCACGCCGCACGCTCGAGGCCGAAGCCGCGAACCTGCGCGGACGGCTCGAAACAGAGCAACGCGCAGCCGAAGCCACTGCCAGCCGCTTACGTGACCAGGAATCCACGGAGGCGGCGGCCGTGGCCCGCCAGCTGGACGAAGCACGTCAACTAAAAGCCGAAGCTGAGACCGCGCGTCATGGCTTGGAACAAGCGGCGATCAATCGCCTGCTCGAACAACAGGCGCAGCTTGAAGAAAAAGCCGAACGCTCGCGTCTCGCGTGGGAAGAGACCCAACGGCTGAAGGCGGACGCCGAGGCGGTTCGCGACCGCCTGGTCAGTGAAGCCGAAGTGCGCCTGCACGAACAGCAGGCCCATCTCGCGCACGAAACAGCGCGCGCACAGCAGGCCCTTGAAGAGGCGCAGCAACTCAAGGCCGACGCGGAATCGATGCGTGAGGCCCTGACCCTGGACGCGGAAACACGCCTGCGCGAGCAACAGGCGCAACTGACGGCGGACGCTGATCGCACGCGGTTGGTGTGGGAAGAAGCGCAACGCCTAAAGGCCGAGGCTGAATCTGCGCGCGACTCCGTCGCCCGCGATGCTGAAATTCACCTGCGTGAGCAACGCGCGCAGTTGGCGCTCGACGCCGAGCAGGCACGACTGGCCTTTGAAGAAGCCGAACGCCTGAAGACGGAATCGGCCGCGCGTCTGCGCGAGCAACAAAGCCAAATTGAAGTAGACGCCGGACGTATGCGCGAGGCGCTCGAGGAAGCGCAGCGCTTAAAGGCCGAAAACGAAGTCACTCGCGACCAGCTGGCCCGCGAAGCGGAAAATCAACTCCGCGAAGCGCAAGTGAAGCTGGCAGCGGATGTCGAGCAGGCGCGGCTGGTGCTGGCAGATGCCGAACGCCTCAAGGCTGCGGCGGAACAGGACCGGCGACTGGCGGAACAGGAAGCCGAGGCGCAGCGCGCCCAAGCACAGGTCGAAATCCAGGCTGCCAATGTCCAGATTGAAACCGCCCAACGTCTGCGTGAGGAAGCCGAGGCAGCGCGCTTTGCGATGGAACAGGCCGCTACGCTGCGGATGGCCGAGGAGCAGGCCCGACTCGCCGAGGATGCCGCGCGCGCGCAGCGCACCTGGGAAGAAGCCCAGCGCCTGAAATCCCAAATCGAGGAGGAAAAGCGCCACGCCGAGGAGGAAGCCAGCGCGCGCCAGCACCTAGAGGAAGAACGCATCCAGCGGATGCGCGCCGAAGCGGAACGGCGCCTGCGCGAGGAAGAGAAGAAACTCGAAGAGAGTTATGCCTGGCAGGCCGAAGAGCTCGCACGTCTACAACACATGAAAGAAGAGGCTGAACAACAGCTGGTCGTCGAACGTGAGCGCCTCCGGTTAGCCTCCGACGAAGCCCTGAAGCGACTGGCTGAAGCGAAGCGCATTCAAGTTGAAGTCGAAGAAGCACGCGTGACCAGTGCGCGTGAAGCCGAAGCACGCCAGGTGCGGCAGCTGGAGCTTGAACGTAAGCTGAGGGACGAAATTCAATCAAAAGTCGATGGCGAACGACGCAAGCTCGAAGCTGAATTTGCCCGTAACGCCGAAGAACTCGAACGCGCGCGGCGCGATAAAGCCACGGCTGAAGCAGCCCGCGCAGCGGCGGCCGATGAAGCCGAACGCATCATCCAGGAATACAAGCTCGCGCACGCACAGATGCGCGAACACGAGGAAGAAAAGCTGCGCGTCGAACGCGCGCGGCTTGAGAGCGAAGCGGCTGAATTACGCGCGACATTGGCCGAGGCGCAGCGTTCGCAGGAGCAGGCCGCGCTGGTTCAGCAGCGGCTGGAGCAGCAGCTGCAAGAAGCCGCTGAAGCACGCGCCCGCGACAGTTCGGCGCGCACTGAACGGGAAACTCAGCTCGCTGCTGATGTCGCGAGCATCGAAGCGGAAGTTAACGCGGCGCGCGCGAAAGCGGCAGCGGCCGAAGAAGCGCGGCTGCGCGTACAAGCGGCGGCCGCGCGAAATCAGCAAAATCTCGACCATCATCGGCACGAAGAAGCTGTCACGCGTGGGCGTTTTGAAGAGGAAATTGAAGCCTGGCTACGCGATCAGGAAGAGCAGACCGGCGATCAACTGTCGCAACAGATGTTCGCCAATCAGAAAACGCATCTGGAGCGCATCAAACAGCGCGCCCAATTAGCGCGCACTGCCGCCAAAGCCCACGACCAATCGCTGATAGAGGAATTGGCGGCGCGCCTGCGCGATGATTGAAATCAAGAAACCCGACGCACGCCGACCTCAATCAGCAACGGACCGTCAGGCAGTTCCAGCCGCGCGTGCTGCAGCGCGAACCCCAGCAAGACGACTTCGCCGCGGCGACGATCTACCCCATCAGCGCTGAACTCGAACGCATAGCGCCGCTCCACCGCGAACTGAGGGGTTCGCACCAGGCGCAAGCCGTGCAAGGCCACCGAGTCATCCAGGCGCTGCATGTGCAGATCGCGGCAAATTTCAGCACTGATCGCGAGCACCCTTTCGCGCCCCTGGGCGCTCCAATACCAGAGTGCCAAAACCAGGCCCAGGATCAGCAGCAGAATTAGGGCTTCCTGCATCAATCAGGTGTCGAGATTCTGTGCGGAAAAAGATTGCAGGGTGCCGTTATCCGCGAGTTCAAAGAAGAGTTCGATGGGACGACAACAGACTTCGCAATCTTCGATATAGCGCTGTGTCGCTTCCGATAAATCGAGCAGACTTGATATCGTCTCTCCGCAATAGGGGCAAGAATAGAAATGTTCCTCGACCCGTGACATCGCGACTCAATCGCGGAAATTGCTGAACTGCAGGGGCAACCCCAAATCGGCCCCACGCAGCGCGGCGATCACTTCCTGCAGTTCGTCGCGTTTTTTGCCGGTCACTCGCACCTGCTCATCCTGGATCTGCGCCTGGACTTTCAGACCCCCCTCTTTGATGAACTTGACCACCTTTTTACCGACCTCTTTATCGATCCCGTGCTTGGCGGTCAAGGTCTGGCGTGCTTCATTGAGTGCCACACTGAGCGGTCCTTGCTCGAGACAGCTGACATCAATGCTGCGTTTGGCGATCTTCATGCGCAAAATCTCCAGCACCTGCTTAACCTGAAACTCGGTCTGCGCAGTGATGGTCATCACATGTTCCTTCTGCTCAATTTTCGTGCCCGTACCTTTGAAATCGAAGCGGTTGTCAATCTCTCGTTTGGCCTGATCCACGGCATTGGTGAGCTCGTGCAGGTTAACTTCGGACACGATATCGAACGACGGCATCGGCGCCTCTCCAGATTTGTGCGGCGAGACATTGTAACCTCCTCCTCTGGCGGATGGCCTGCGCTATGCTGGCGTTTTCCGTGAGCGGATAACGCAGTGATCGAACTCGTGACTTTAGATTTGGATGACACCTTGTGGGATGCAGGCCCGGTGTTGACCCGCGCCGAGGAGATCCAATACGCCTGGATTGCCCAGCACGCGCCGCGGATCGCCGCGCGCTACAGCCTGCTCGAACTGCAGGCTTATCGCCGCACCTTGGCCCAGACTGAGCCGGCGTTACGCCATGACTTCACCGCCTTGCGGCTGGCGGCGCTGTCTCGCTTACTCAGCGAGTTCGGTTACGATCCTGGACTGGCCGCCGCCGGGGTGGCGACCTTCCTACGCGCACGTAGCGAAGTCACCCTGTTTCCGGAAGTGGATGCAGTGCTGCGCGCCTTAGCGCAGAGTTATCGTCTGGTCGCGCTTACCAACGGCAATACCGACCTGGTGCAGGCAGGTGTCGCACAATATTTCGAGTTCTGTCTCGCACCCGCTGATACAGGGACCAGCAAGCCTGACCCGCGGATGTTCGAGGCTGTGCAGCAGCGCGCCGGCCTTGCGGCGCGGGCGATGATCCATGTCGGTGACGAACCTTATTACGACATCGAAGGCGCGCATCGCGCGCAGATTCCGGCGGTGTGGGTGAATCGACACGGCCGTGAATGGCCCGCCGTTTATCGGCCCGCGCAAGTCGAAATCCCCGATCTGCGGCACTTGCGGGACGCCATTGAGAAAATTGAGATTTCTTTGCAGTTATAAAGGTAAACCATGACAGCGACCGCCTTCACGTTGGACAGTACCCGTCGGATCGATTCCTTGAACATCGAAGTCCAATCCTATCTCCACGGCGCAACTGGTGCGCGTCACTTCCATCTTGCCAGCGACGACGACAATAACGCCTTCATGGTGGCGTTTCCGACCATCCCCGAGGATTCGACCGGCGTTGCGCATATTCTGGAGCACACCACCCTGTGCGGCAGCGCGCGTTATCCGGTGCGCGATCCGTTTTTCATGATGCTCCGACGTTCGCTCAATACTTTCATGAATGCATTCACGAGCAGTGACAGTACGGCCTATCCGTTCGCCACCCGCAATCGCAAAGACTTTGACAACCTGTTGGCGATTTACCTGGATGCGGTGTTTTTCCCCAATCTTGATCCGCTTGATTTCGCCCAGGAGGGCTGTCGCGTGGAATTCGCCGCCGCTGATGATCCGGAACGCGGACTCGTCTACAAGGGGGTGGTGTACAACGAGATGAAGGGCGCCATGAGTTCGCCAGTGGCGCAGCTCTGGCAACATCTGCAGGCCGCCTTATTGCCGGACACGCCTTATCGTTTCAATAGCGGTGGCGATCCAGCGGAGATTCCTCGCCTCACGCATGCTCAGCTCAAAGCCTTTCACGCACGACACTACCATCCCAGCCAGGCGGTGTTAATCACTTACGGCAATTTCCCGGTCTTGGAACATCATACGCAGTTTGAAGAACTCGCCTTGCGGCGCTTTCAGAAGACCGCGCAAATCATCGTCAGCGGCCGCCAGGCACCGCGCACGACAAATCGCGAGGTCACTGCCAATTACGCTGTCGATGACGCGGCGCATGCACTGACCGCCACGCACCTGGTGTGGGGTTGGTTGTTAGGCGAGGCCACCACTCCGCGGAGCCTGCTCGAAGCGCACCTGATGAGCGGCGTATTGCTGGAGCACAGCGCCTCTCCGCTGCGGCATTGTCTTGAGACGTCGCCGCTTGCGAAGGCGCCTTCGGAACTCTGTGGTCTCGATGATTCCGCGCGCCAGATGGCCTTTGTGTGTGGCGTGGAAGGCTCGGAGCCGCAGCATGCTGAAGCCCTCGAAACTGCCATCATGGCGGTGCTTGCCACGGTGGTCCGTGATGGCGTGGCGCCGGCAGTCCTGCAGGCTGCACTTGATCGGATAGAGATGGCGCAGCGTGATATCGGCGGCGATGGCTATCCTTACGGTTTGCAGCTCATGGGCCGCCTGCTGCCCGGGGCAATGTACCGCGCCAACCCGGTCGCGCTGCTCGACATTGACCCCTTGCTGCTCGCACTACGCGAAGACATTACGAACCCTGCTTATTTCCCGCAGCTGGTGCGCACGCAGCTGCTCGAAAATCCCCACCGCGTGCGTGTGATCATGACGCCCGATCTGCACAAGCGTGAGGCTGAACAAACGGCAGAACGTGAGCGTCTCGCGACCTTATATGCAGGATTGACCGACCGTTCGCGCGCGGAGATTGTGCGCCTGACCAACGGGCTGGCTGCGCGCCAGGCACGTCAGGACGATCCCGACATCCTGCCGAAAATCACCCTGGCCGATGTGCCCGCGACTGCGGCCCCGATTACGGGCAGCGCGCAACGCCTCAGCGGGCGCACGGTGCACGCCTATACCCGCGGCACTAATGGTTTGGTGCACGCCCAGTGGGTCTATGCCCTGCCGCTGTTGAGCGCCGCGGAACTCGCTGCGCTGCCCTTGTTAGTGTCTTATCTGCTCGATTTCGGGATGGGGCAGGAGACTTACCTCGAGACCCAGCTGCGGCGCGCCGAGATCGGTAATTTCGCCGCCAGCACCTTGGTGCGCAGCCAGGTCACGGATCTGGCGCTGCATACTGGGAAGCTCGTCATCGCGGGCAAAGGCTTGCGCCGACATACCGCCGCACTCACCGCGACGCTCGGCGAGATCCTGGCCGGGGCACGCTTTGATGAGGGCGATCGGTTGCGCGATCTGCTCGCGCAAACCCGTGCCGATCTGGAAATCGGGGTGACCGAACGCGGTCATCAGCTGGCCATGCATGGCGCGGCGCGTGGCTTGTCCAGGAGTGGTTGGCTCTCCGATCTCTGGGATGGGCCGCGCAACTTAGCGGATCTCCAGCGTCTCGAGTCTTCCGCGCAGACGAGTAGTGCAACGCTCGACGACTTATTTGCGAGCTTCGCGAGTCTGCGCAGCAAGTTGTTGGAGAGTTTGCCGCAGGGGTTGTTGGTGGGCGAAGAAGAGGCCTTGGTCATCGCGCAGAACACCATCGGCAGCTTACCCGCGCTCACGGCAACCAGTGCACCCTCCTCTTTTCAGTTACCCGCAGTGAGTCCGGCCCCCGCCACTGCCTGGCTCATCAATTCCGAGGTCAACTTCTGCGCCAAGGCCTATCCCGTGGTGTCCGAGGGACACCCCGATGCACCGGCACTGTCCGTGCTGAGTCGCTACCTGGCGGATGGATTCCTGCATCCGGCGATTCGTGAAAAAGGCGGTGCTTATGGCGGCGGCGCCACGTTCGACAGTGACAGTGGCTGTTTCTTTTTCTATTCCTATCGTGATCCGCGACTCGCGGCCACCTTGCAGGACTTCGATCACGCACTCGAGTGGTTTGCGAGCAACGAGGATTCGGCGCGCCTTGAAGAATCCATCCTCGGCGTGATTCGCGCCTTGGACAAACCCCGTTCGCCGGCGGGTGCTGCCATTGATGCGTTTTATAGCGCGCAGCAGGGACGGTCCCCGGAGTTTCGCGCCCGCTACCGCGCCCAGACCCTCACGACGTCCTACGCTGATCTGCAGCGCGTAGCCACGCAGTATCTACAGCCGGCGCGGGGGGTGATCGGCGTAGTGACGCACCGCGGAGAAGAGGCGACAATAAAACAACTGGGATTAGCGATCGAACAACTTTAACGGGCGGTCATGAAAATTGATTTTGAAGCGGGTGAGGCAGGTTTTTTCGAAGCCCGTGCGGTGCACCGCGCAGTGCATGCCGCGCGCGGTGCGGTGGACGAAGGTTCGGCGCGCGAGTTTCTCGAATTCCTGGATGAAGCCGCGACACTCCATTTGCGGCAACCAGAATTTGCCGCGCTGCGCGAGAAGCACGGCATGGGCGATGACTATTGGCCCAATTTTTCGATGCTCAAGCATCTCTGGCGACAAACCCTCGGCGCCTCGCAACTTGAATCGAATTTGAGCGAACAGCGCAGTGAAGCCCTCGCGCGCGCCGAACGCGCCGAACATTCGGCCTTCGAGGCTTTGGCCGAAACGGCGCGCATGGAGCGTGAGCGGGATCGGGCGTTGGCGGAAGTGGCGAGACTCCAACGTGAAGCCGCACCTGACCATGGCGACGAACAGCCAGCAAGCAGCTGAGTCCAGCGCCCACGCTGCGATGTCATTGATGCACCCCGCCACGGAGGCGGCTTACCAGGCACTCACGAAGTACGCCATCACCCCGCGCGCTTTGCACGCGTTAACGGCCGGTTTGATCAATACCACCTGGCAGGTCGAAACCGCGACTGGCGAGGCGTACATCCTGCAACGACTGCATTCCACGTTGCCACCTGCCGTGAATCTCAATTTGGAACAAGTCACGCGCTTTCTTGCCGCGCAGGGACGCTTGACTCCGCGCCTGATCGCGACCACGCAAGGGAGCTGGTGGGTGAGCCTCGCCAACGCGACCTGGCGCCTGCTGACTTATATCGATGGCCACAGTTTCGCGAGCATGCCGGGTCTTGCGCACGCCGCGACAGCGGGCCAGATGCTGGGCGATTTCCACGCCGCGCTGGTGACCTACACCGCGGCGCTGCCCTGGGCGCGCCCAGCAGTGCATGAACCAGCGCGCCACCGCGCCTTTCTCGCCACGACCTTGGATCGCCATTCAGATCATCGCTTGCAGCCGGTGGTCGCCGCGCTAAGCAGTTCGCTGGCAGCCGCGCTCGCTGCCCTTCCCGCCGTTCCCGAGCGTCCGCTGCGGCTGGTCCATGGCGATCCCAAACTCTCCAATTTGTTGTTCGGACCGCAGGCCAGTGCGCGCTGTCTGGTGGATTTGGATACGCTCACACGTGCGCCACTCGCCTACGAGCTTGGCGATGCCCTGCGCTCCTGGTGCAATCCGCAAGCCGAGGACGCCGACCACGCGACTTTCGATCTCGCGATATTCGAGGCGGCACTGACCGGGTATGCGGAGATCGCGCAGGGCTTTATAGAATCCGCAGAAATCGCCTCGATTGTCACCGCCACTGAAATGATTTATCTCGAGCTGGCCATGCGCTTTGCGGCCGAGGCGCTCAATGAATCCTACTTCGGGTGGGACACGACACGTTTCGCCAACCGGGGCGAGCACAATCTGCGCCGTGCGCAGAATCAATATGCCTGCGCGCGCGCGCTGCGCGAGCAGCGTGCGGCGGCTTCGCAAATCGTTGCACGGGTGTTCGCGTGCAGCTGATTTTCGCGCGATGACGCTCCCTGACTCGACCCTCTGCCCCTGGTGCGGTGGCGCTAGCGCGCGTTATTTACATCGGATCGAAGACTGGGATATCCAGCAATGCGTGGCTTGTGGACTCGCGCGCATTCAACCGTACCCGAGTTTCGAATCGCGACCTGAGTTTTATTCTGAAACGGCGATCATCGCGCGCAAGGAACGCCAGCGGCGTGGCCTGGGGGCACGCGTGACTGCCTTCGCGCGCCACTGGTTGCGCCGCCTCTCGGGTCGCACCAAGGGCAGCATTTTCTTGCGGGAGTTGCAGCGGCGCCTGCCGGTGGGCAGCTCGGTGCTCGACATTGGGTGTGGCACTGGCGCCTTCCTCACGACTGCGCGCGCGCATTACCGCTGCACCGGGATCGAAATTTCCGCGCATTTAGCCGACCAAGCCCGCGCGCTGGGGGTGGAAGTCTTAGTCGGTAATTTCTGCGTTTACCCCTTTGCCGAGCGTCGCTTCGACGCGATCACGCTGATCTCGTTGATCGAACACCTACACACGCCGCGCGAAGCCCTCCAGCGTTGCTTTGCGCTCTTGAAGGAGGATGGCGTGCTGTTGCTGAAAACCGTGAATCACGGCGGCTTGAACCGGCGGGTGCTGGGCGCAAAGTGGAGCGGTTACCGCCCGCCGGATCACCTGGTGTACTTTGATCCCGCCACTTTGCGGCGCGCACTCAGAGAAATTGGCTTCCACCAGATCACGATCCACGCGCCCTTCCTCAACGACAGCTTCTATTGCTACGCGCGCAAAGAACCCCGGCAATAGCAGGCCCCATTTCACACAAGGATTTTCGCAGTGACTACCCCCACTTCCACAGAAACCGACGCTAACGCGCTCGCGAACTGGCACGAAGAGCTGCAGTCCGCCTGGCTCTATCGCATCATCGCGAGCGACGAAAGCGATCCGAAAATTGCTGCCATGTTCAGCGCACTCGCCGGCGCAGCCGAAGGGCAGGCGGCGATTTGGGTGCGCGATCGAAGCGCAGCGCTGCCCGTGTTCGTGCCCAGCATCCGCGCACGCATCGTGGCACGGCTCGTGCGTAAAGTTGGGCCACGCGCGATCAAGCCGATTCTCGCCAGCATGAAGGTGCGCGGCCTGTCGGCCTTACAATCCACGTCGAATTTACTCGGGCACGCGATGCCGACGCAGGTCTCTGAAGTAGGCGCCCGTCATCGCGGGGTCGGGCGTGGCGGCAGTCTGCGCGCCGCCGTGTTCGGGGTGAACGATGGCCTGGTTTCGAACACCTGCCTCATTCTCGGCGTGGCCGGCGCCGGCGTGGACACTGCGGCGATTCTTACCACAGGTCTCGCCGGACTCTTGGCCGGGGCGTTGTCGATGGCTGCGGGCGAATACATCTCAATGCGCTCACAACGTGAAGTGTTCGAATCGCAGATCGCGCTGGAGCGTGCCGAGCTCGAAAATTATCCCGAGGAAGAGATCGAAGAACTCGCATTGATTTACCACGCGCGCGGCCTTGACCTCGACCAGGCCCGCCAGTTTTCACGCGACCTGATCAACAACCCAACCCACGCACTCGATACCTTGGCCCGCGAAGAATTAGGTTTGAATCCCGACGATCTCGGCTCGCCGTGGGGTGCCGCCGGTGCTTCCTTTGCGGCCTTCGGCGCCGGAGCCGTGTTGCCGCTGCTCCCTTTTGTGGGCGGCGGTGCCGCGCAACCCGTACTGCTCAGCGGAATCATCGCGCTAGTTGGCCTGTTCGTGATCGGCGCGGTCTTGAGTCTGTTTACCGGCCGCAATGCCCTGTGGAGCGGGTTACGGATGGCGTTGATTGGGATGGGCGCCGGGGTGGCAACGTTTTTGATTGGGCGTTTGTTTGAGGTGACGACGGTCATGTGACCGCTACCAAGCGCCGGTCGCTGCGCAGAGCGTAACGACGGGGCTCGCGAGTATCGCGGCCGCTTCCCCGATAGAATACCGCGTACGCGCTGAGCGCGATTCCCAAACAAAGGAGAGGCTATGGATATCGGCGGCTCATTCGTGCTTGGTTTCGTCGCGCTCGCCATTGTGACGCTCTACAAGGGCGCCAAGATGGTGCCCCAGGGTTACGAGTGGACAGTGGAGCGCTTTGGTCGCTATCGCACCACGTTGCGGCCAGGCCTGGGGCTGATCATTCCCTATGTGGATAGCATCGGCCGGCGCATCAATATGATGGAGCAGGTGCTCGAAGTTCCCTCACAGGAAGTGATCACGCGCGACAACGCGGTGGTTAAAGTGGATGGCGTGGTGTTCTACCAGGTTGTCGATCCAGTGCGCGCGGCTTACGAGGTCAATCACCTGGAGAACGCAATCCTGAATTTGACCATGACCAACATCCGTACCGTGCTCGGTTCGATGGATCTCGACGAATCGCTGTCTAAACGCGATGTGATCAATTCCAAGTTAATGATGGTGGTGGACGAAGCCACCCACCCGTGGGGCTTAAAAGTCACCCGCATCGAGATCAAAGACATTTCGCCGCCGCATGATCTGGTGGAATCCATGGGCCGCCAGATGAAGGCGGAGCGCGAAAAGCGCGCCTCCATTCTGGAAGCCGAAGGCGCGCGGCAGGCCTCCATTCTCAAAGCGGAAGGACAGAAACAGGCCGCTGTATTGGAAGCGGAAGGGCGCCGCGAAGCAGCCTTCCGCGATGCAGAAGCGCGCGAGCGCCTGGCGGATGCGGAAGCCAAAGCGACCAAAGTCGTGTCGGAGGCGATCGGTAACGGCAGCACTGCTGCGATCAATTATTTTGTCGCGCTGAAATATGTGGAAGCCTTGCACAGCATCGGCGCGGCGCCGAATCAGAAAATATTCTTCATGCCGATGGAAACTGCGGGTGTGTTGAGTTCATTAGCAGGCATCGGCGAACTCGCGCGCGACGCGCTGCAGGGCGCCCCCAAGCAGCCATGAGCGATCTACTGCACACCTTGGTTTACTGGCATTGGTTCGTCCTCGGTGTGCTACTGATGATTGCCGAGGCGTTATTTCCCGGCACTTTCCTGCTGTGGTTCGGGGTGGGCGCGCTGGTCACTGGCATCGCTTTATTTGTGGTCCCGGCCTTCCCTTGGCAAGTTCAGTTGGTGCTGTTCGCGGTGGTTTCCGTCGCTGCGATCGGCTATTGGCGGCGCTATCGCGCGGTGCATCCGGAGACCACCAGCCATCCCGCGTTGAATCAGCGCAGCGCGCAATATATCGGGCGCCGTTTCACGCTCGCGGAACCGCTGGTCGATGGCGTCGGTCATTTACACGTGGACGATACGCGCTGGCGCATCGAAGGTTCTGATCTACCGGTCGGCACTGTGGTGGTAGTCAGCAGTGTTGCGGGCACGACCCTGCAGGTCACGCGCGTATGAGAAATCACTTTCATCACCAATCTTGAGGAAGGAGAGCACCGTGGAACTAGGCTTAAAGGGCAAGGGCGTGATCGTCACCGGCGCGAGCAAAGGCATCGGCCGCGCGATTGCAT
>JANOVQ010000578.1:0-4708 GCA_031417495.1 Pseudomonadota bacterium
CGCGCCGCTGCCGCTCGGCACACTCCCCTGCGCAGTAAATATTGCCGCGATCGCAGCGGCCACAGACGCTGACCGCGACGCTGCAACGCCGGCAGCTATACAGCCGGTAGCTCTCTTCCTGCATCCGCACCGTACGCCCCCACAGGACTGGACAGCGCCGTGCATCGGGGGCATAACTGGCGTGCGGAGTTGTGCCCCCACAGGCAGCGCACCGCCGAAGGCCCGGGGGTTGTAAGAAGGTTCCCGGGCCTTCGCTGCTTCGGCGTGAGCCCGCAGCTTAGCGAGAACGGCTCGGCGCGGGGTGACCGCGAAATCCACGAGAAGAAAACTTCGTCAGAAGGTCTGCCGCCGGTAGCGGCAGAATGCGCATGTGTTATCCAATCGACGAGGTAAGCGCTGCGCGCTTTCCGGGATGACGAGGCGGGGGTGCTGCGCTTCCCCGGATGACGACGTATCAGAACCGCGGTAGCGGCACTGTCCCCTAACACCGTCATCCCGGGCGAAGCCGCGCAAGCGGCGCAGACCCGGGATCCAGGGGCTACGGAAAATCCGTATGGATCCCGGATAAGCGCTGCGCGCTTTTCGGGATGACGGGGTGTGAGTGCTCCGCACGTTCCCGCACGACGAGGCAGCGGCACTGCGTACTTTCCGGGATGATGAAGCGGCCGATTGGCCGGTTAAGCGTTCGTCTTTTTCTTAATCTCCGTCCGGGCATTTTGCGCTGACTTCCGTTCGGTTGCAGTTACGTGTTTCCACCCATGGCACGACGCTCGGCGAATAGCTCGCTTAGGGTTTGCGCGGCTTCGATTGCGCGCGGAATGCCTGCGTGAACGGTGGTGAGAGTGACCACCTCTTTCAGTTCCTGTTCGGTCACGCCGACATTCAGCGCATAGCCGGCGTGGATCTTCATGAACGGCCGCAGTCCCAGCGCCGCGAAGGCCGCGACCGTCGCGATCTGCCGCGTTTTATGGTCAAGCCCTGATTGCGACCACACTTCGCCAAGCGCGAACCCGGCGACGGCTTCCGCCAGCAACGGAAACTCCTGCCGAAGATTTTCTAGCGTGGGCTGGTCTGCGCCGTTGTTCAGGGCGCGGATCATTTCCAGGCCGCGCTCGCGGCGCTCCGCCAGGGTCGTTGAGTTGTCTGGTTGTTTCATAAGCGCCTCATCTACGTTAAGAGAACGCGAGTTCATCCGCCCACGCGCTGTTTTAGAAGTGTCTCAATAATTCGACCAGCAGCCTGCCCGTCCCATAATTGAGGCCGCTTGGTTTGAATCTGCGCAGCGCCCCGCAAAAATTCGTGGGCAGTCTCGATAATTTTCGCGGCATTAGTGCCCACCAGTCGATTCGTGCCCTCGGTGACGGTGACCGGGCGCTCCGTATTCTCCCGCAGGGTGATGCAGGGGATCCCAAGCGCGGTGCTTTCCTCCTGGATGCCGCCGCTGTCGGTCAAGATCAGCGCTGCATCTCGCCACAGATTCAAGAAATCCATGTAAGGCAGCGGCTCGGTACAGATGATCGAAGCGGGTAACCCCAGGCCGAAGGCTTCCAGGTTCCGCGCGGTTCTGGGATGGATCGCAAAAACCAGCGGAAGGGAAGCCGAAATTGTCGCCAGCGCGCTGATGATTTTTGTTAGCGTTTCCTGGTCGTCCACATTGGATGGCCGGTGCAGCGTCACTACCCCATATTTCCCGAGCCTGCTTTTCAGTGCATGGGTGGAAAAGCCGCGCGTGTCCATCTGCTTTAGTTGTTCCAGTTGATAGAACAGGTTGTCGATCATCACGTGCCCAACGAAATGAATCTTGTCTTCTGGGTGCCCCTCCCGTCGCAGGTTCTCCACCCCACTCGGTTCCGTCACAAAGAAATCATCCGAGATCGCATCTGTAACCATGCGGTTAATCTCTTCCGGCATCTGCCTGTCGCCGCTGCGCAGGCCTGCTTCCACATGCGCGACCTGGATGTTCAGCTTCTTCGCGACGATAGAGCACGCCAGCGTGGAATTCACATCCCCTACCACCATCACGAGATCCGGCTGCTGTTCTTCGCAGTACTTCTCGAAGGCCACCATGATGCGGGCGGTTTGCTCGGCGTGCGATCCGCCGCCTGCGCCCATGTGGAAGTTCGGTTCCGGTATGCCGAGTTCCTGGAAGAATACATCGCTCATACCGTGATCGTAGTGCTGGCCGGTGTGCACCAGGCGCCAATCGAAGACCTCTTCGTGTTTGCGGAGCTCGCGGATGATGGGCGCCACCTTCATGAAATTGGGGCGGGCGCCGGCGACTAAAACAATTTTGGTGCGGTTGGTCATGTGGGGTGCTAGGGGTTAGGGCTGTATGGATCCCGCCCCGGATATTCGCTCCGCGAATTCCGGGGTGACGTCTATAACCGCGATGCGGTTTCCGGGATGACGGGGTGTGGGTGCTGCGCGCGTTCCGGGATGACGGGTTTGAGGCTGATAGTTGGAGTATTCACCCCAAGTCCTTTTATCCGAACAGCTAGCGAAGCAACTCGCTTCTTTCCATTTTTGTCGCCAAGGCTGAATCGCATAGCTCACGCCAACTTTGCTTTGACACGCGCCAAGGCTTCGCCTCCGGGCACTATCTCGACCTTGCCGCTCTGAACTTCCTCGTGCCGGCGAAGTGCAAGATCCATCCAAGCTTTCTGTACGTTTGACTTGGGTTCAAAGCTCGCAATCAGTAACTCAAGCAGTCGAGCGCAATCTTCGGCCTGAAGACCAAGTACTTCTGCCGCAAGGTCGTGGGCAAGTGCGGTCATGATGTCCCTCGTTTTCTGAATTATGAGTAAGGACGCTGATCAAATTAATCTTTCAGACTTCTTCGAGGGCGCAGCTCATAGTTCCACTCACCGTGAAACGGGTGGACGTGTAGTGATAGCGCGTCCATCTGCGTGTTCGTCGTGACAACGCCGGTTGGATAAGTTCTATGGTCCATCTGAGCTCTGACCTTCAGTCCACTCGCCGTTCGAGTGTTGCCGATCGTATCGACGATTGTCTCGAAGCTGCGAAGTGGCTTGCCCCGCCAGTTCTGCGTGATGTGGCAGAACAGACGATGCTCAATCTTGTTCCACTTGCTCGTGCCCGGTGGAAAATGACTCACGCGAATACGCAGGTTCGTCTCGTCAGCAAACTTCTGTAGTTGGTGTTTCCAGGCCCTGGAGCGATAGCCATTGCTGCCGCCGGCATCGGCGGTAATCAACAATTCCTGTGCGTCGTGATACGCGCGCTTACCCATCGCACGCCACCAGCGCCGAATCGAGGCCACCGCAAAGGCCGGCGTGTCGTGATCTCGACCCACACTCACCCATGCCTCATTGCGCGCCATATCGTAGACGCCGTAGGGGATAGCTTTGCCGCTCGCGTCTTGCGGAAAATCATGCACCAGGGTCTTTTCAGGTTGGCCTTTGGGCTGCCATTCGCGACCATTTTTCTTGAAATCCCCTACCAATTCCTTGCTTTTGGTATCCACTGATATCACCGGCTGATGGCGTCGCGCAAACTCATCAGCCGTCGCATTGATGTGCTCGAACTGCGCGTTGCGATCCGGATGCGATACCCCTTCACGCGTCTTGCGAACCGATTGCAGACTGTAGCCCAACCCATGCAGCAGCCGACCTACCGACGTCGAACTCACTCGCCATCCTGCGTGCGTCAACGCCACCGCCAATTTCGCCCTGCTCTTACAGGTCCAGCGCAGCGGTGAAGTCGGATCTCCCCGACTTACCGGATCTACCAGTCTCTCCAACGCTTCGTTCAAACCAGGCTGCAATAAACCGAGCGTTGGCCGACCCGCTCCCGGGCGTCGAATCCGACCACGTTCAAACTCCCCAGACCCAAGCTGCCGACGCCCGGAACGGATTGTCGGTAATGAAATTCCCGTCGCATCCGAGACCACCGCAGCGCCGCCGTAACCAATCGACAGTGCCTCAGCCGCTGCCCATAAACGGCGGCCCCGCTCATCAAGCACCGTTTCAATCGCCGCATATTTCGCGACAATCTTCGCTTCAAGATCAACGTCTCGCTTCATCCATCTATTAGATCACAGACTCAAGTAGACTGAAATATAATTGTGGCCTGCGTCCTTAGTCCTTGATCGAAGTCCACGCCGTATTTCTTTTCGAGATGCCAGCGAATGAAGGTGGAATCACTCACCACGGTGCCGGCATCGTCGAGGTAGGGCAATTTCCCCTTAGGCGCTTTGCCGAAACCGAGTTGATCGAGCACATAGGGTTGGCCCGCCAGCTGGAGCAGCACTTGAGTCTTGATGACGAAAGGGCTGGCATCCGGCAGGCCGAAACCGGCACCAAATCCGTACAGGGTGATCATGCGTGTTTCTGCGTCATTGGGCGCCTGATCATAGCGCGCCTGGAATGGGCTGGAACCCGCACCGTGCGCGTTACTTCACCGCGAAAATATCGTAGATGACGCCGCCATCGCCGGTGCGCCCTTTGCCGACAGAGACAATATGATTCAGCCAGGCGTAACGTTCGTCGCCAGTCTCGAACAGCGGATTGGTTCTGAAGTAATAGCGATCTGCGCCAGCGGGATCGTCCGGCTTGAAAAAATCGAGCGCGTAATTGAAATTCTCTTGCGCAGCGACCATCCGGCCCAGATAGGTGATCAGGATCAGCGCGCCGTCGTCGGTCTTCAGACTGAGGCGCACGTCCAGCGCGCCCGAGCCATCCGCTCTGAC
>JANOVQ010000579.1:0-22169 GCA_031417495.1 Pseudomonadota bacterium
CCAGATCACCAGCGCACTGACCGCGCCAGACTTCAAGTCTTTTGTGCGCAGCCGCTGGCCTAAGCTCGCCCAGTTCGTGGCGATGACGGAATATAGCGCGCAGTTCAAAATACCGGTGGCGTTCGCCACCGTCGATATCCACCACACCTTCGGTGAACTGGTGGCCGAGCATGGCCTCCGTCAACTGCGCATCGCGGAAACCGAAAAGTATGCGCACGTCACCTTCTTCTTCAATGGCGGTGAAGAAGCTCCGTTTGCTGGCGAAGACCGCATCCTGGTGCCATCTCCGGCGGTCGCCACTTACGATTTGCAACCCGAGATGAGCGCGGATGACCTGACCGACCGGTTATGCAAAGCGATCAACAACAGGCATTACGCGGCCATCATCTGCAATTACGCCAACGCCGATATGGTTGGCCATACCGGAAATTTCACTGCCGCGGTCAAGGCGATCGAAACGCTCGATCACTGTCTGGGCAGGGTCCGTGCAGCCTGCGTGGCAACCGGCACCGAACTCCTGATTACCTCTGATCATGGCAATGCGGAACAGATGCGCGCACTCAATCACGGCACGAGTGGTGGCGAGCCGCATACCGCCCACACGAGCAATCTGGTGCCGCTGGTGTACTGCGGCCGCGCCGCCACGATCGCGACCAACGGCTGCCTCAGCGATATCGCGCCGACCCTGCTGTCCCTGATGGGTCTACCGCAGCCGCGTGAAATGACTGGCCGGCCGCTCGTCAAATTGCACGCACCCTAAATTCAATGGCGGGAGTATTCATGTTTGAGCGTTACCTTTGGTCTCTCGTGTTCGTGGCGGCCTTTGGCGCGAGCAGCCTGGCCTCTGCCGAAGCGCCCGCGCCAAGCGCAGCGTCCGCACCCTCCGCCATCACCCCGCCAGCAGCACCCGCTGAAGCGCCGCTGCCACTCGACGATATTCGCGTTTTTGTAGAAGTCTTCCACAAGGTGAAGCGCGATTACGTCGAGGAAGTCAGTGATAAGCAACTCCTTCAGGACGCCATCAAGGGCATGCTGGCCGGACTTGATCCGCATTCAAGTTACCTGGATGGCGAGGAATACGCCGAGCTGCAGGAAGGCACCACGGGCGAGTTCGGTGGCCTTGGGATTGAAGTGGGGACAGAGGATGGGCTGATCAAAGTCATCTCGCCCATCGACGATACGCCGGCGAGTCGCGCCGGCGTGCTTGCCGGCGACACCATCATCCGCATCGATGGTGCGCCGGTGCGTGGGATGTCGAGTAATGATGCGATCAAGAAAATGCGCGGCAAAGTCGGCAGTAAAATCGTCCTCAGTATCATGCGCGAAGGGCGCGCGAATCCGCGCGATGTCACGATCACTCGAGCCGTGATCAGAATCCAGAGCGTGCGCAGCCGCGAACTCGAACCGGGCTTCGGCTATATCCGGATTTCAGCGTTTCAAGGCCATACCGGCGAGGATCTGGTCACCGAGTTGGAAAAATTGAAGAAGAATGCGCACGGGACCCTGCAGGGCTTAATCCTCGATTTGCGCAATAACCCCGGTGGCATTCTGGGCGCCGCCGTGGCGGTGGCTGATGCCTTCATGAATTCCGGTAGAGTGGTCTATACCAAAGGGCGCGTAAGCGACGCCAAACTCGAATTCGAAGCGAAGCCGCCGGATCTGATCGCCGGTGCGCCACTGATCGTGCTGGTAAACGAAGGCTCGGCGTCCGCGTCTGAGATCGTCGCTGGCGCGTTGCAGGACGCGAAGCGCGCCGTGTTAATGGGTCGAAAAACCTTCGGCAAAGGCTCGGTGCAAACCATCCTGCCAATGAATAACAAGGCCGCAATCAAAATCACCACTGCCCGCTATTTCACGCCGAGCGGGCGTTCAATTCAGGCGCGCGGCATCGAACCCGACATCGTGATCAATAAAATCAAAGTGCAGGCACAAGAAGGCACCGAGGGCCGCATGATTAGCGAGGCCCAATTGGAGCGTCATCTCGACAATCCGACCAAGACGGCCCCTGCGAAATCCGCTAGCTCTGCGCCCGCGGCCAGCGAGACGGACACCCGCGATAAGCTCGCGACCACCGATTACGAACTCTATGAGGCCTTCAATCTCCTGAAAGGGATGGCGTTACTGAAAACCCGTAGCGCGGCAACTGCACCGTAACTTATGTTTCCCGCCGTGGCCGCAATGCGTTCAGCAACGCGCCGAGGCCGAGGCCGCCCAGGATCCAGGCGATGAATGGCAGGCGATCCCAATGCACACTGATGCCCTGCTGGCTGCCACTGATCATGCCGCAGGCCATGAGTAAGCCGACGCCCACCACTGCGTAGACCAACCGCCGGTGCACCTCGCGAATTTCGCGCCGGATTTCGCGCAACTCCTGGTCGCGGGTGCCAATTTCTAACCGACCGTCCTTGATTTGATCGAGCACATCGAAGGCCATCTCCGGCAATTGGGGCAGACGCTCGATCCAACGCGGCAGGCTTTGGCGTGCCTCGCGCATGAAGTTGCGTACCCCCACCCGATCTTTCATCCACTGCGTGAGCGAGGGACGCGCGGTGCGCCAGAGGTCGAGATCCGGATCGAGCTGCCGTCCGATGCCCTCGACATTGACTAGCGTCTTTTGCAGCAGCAACAGCTGCGGCAGGATTTCCATGTGAAAGCGTTGGGCAGTTTGGAACAGCCGCACCAAGAGCTGGCCAACCGAAATATCTTTTACCGGGCGATCGAAAATCGGTTCGCACACAGTGCGAATCGCAAACTCAAAATCATCGACTCGCGTCTCACGCGGCACCCAACCGGATTCCACATGCAGTTCCGCGACACGACGGTAGTCGCGATCCAGGAAAGCAGAAAAATTCTCGACCAAGTAACGCTGATCGAATTCGCTGATCGAGCCCATAATCCCGAAATCCACCGGCACGAATACCGCAGGCTCGCCGGGCGCACCGGGTCGCACAAAGAGATTGCCAGGATGCACATCGGCGTGGAAGAAATGATCGCGAAACACCTGCGTGAAGAAAATTTCCACCCCGGTAGCCGCCAGGGCATGGAGATCCACCCCCGCCGCACGCAGTGCCTCAATGTTACTGATCGCAATCCCGTCAATACGCTCCATCACCAGCACGTTCTGACGGGTGTAACGCCAGAATATTTCCGGCACATACATCATCGGTGAGTCGGCGAAATTACGGCGCAGCTGTGAGGCATTGGCGGCCTCGCGCAGCATATCCAGCTCGTCGAGAATGGTCTTTTCAATTTCGGCGACCACCCGCGTTGGTTTAAGTTGGCGGCCGCGCACCGAATAGCGTTCGAGGGATTCGGCTAACGCACGCATCAAGCTTATATCGCGCTCGATAACCCGTCGGATGTTGGGGCGCACCACCTTCAGGATCACCTCGTTGCCTTCTTTCAGGCGCGCGACGTGCACCTGCGCGATGGAGGCTGAGGCTAGCGGCGTTTCTTCAAAACTCGCGAACACTTCCAACAGCGGTTGCCCGTAGGCGCGTTCCAGGATGACACGCGCCTGTGCGCCGGGAAACGGCGGCACGTTATCCTGCAGCTTGGCAAATTCTTCGGCGATGTCGTCCGGCAGTAGATCGCGTCGCGTGGACAGCACCTGACCAAATTTCACGAACACCGGGCCGAGCTCCTCCAACACGCGCCGCAGCCGCGTGGCACGTGGCGCGTAGTGGTGCCTTACCCAATTCCAGGGCAGCAACACCCGCAGGAACGACAACGGTCGCAGCCATGGTGTGGCAAACAAGATTTCATCGAAGCCATGGCGGATCAACACGCGCTGGATCGCCAGCACGCGCAGGAAGCGACCCGGAGTGATGAGCATTAGGCGGCGCCGCGCGCGCGTAGACGCGACGCGCGCCGCGAGTCGATCAACTGCGGAGCTCACCGCCATCCCCTCGCGCGTAAAAGTCTCGACATCCTCTGCACTTGGCACCCACTGCCGCTCCGTTTGCAAATAGGCCGGAATATCTTCGGCCCACGCCGCGCGTGCCGCGCGCCACCAGGCGAGTCCGCGCCGGGCGCCACGGCCAAGCTGATGAGCTGCGAGATCGCCCACGTGGGTTGCGAGCAGCGCTTCCCAATCGATCGCGAGATCATCGAGCAACCGTTGCAGCGACTGCGCGGTGGCGAGGTCGCCCTCAATCTGTAATTTGCCAGCGGGCACTGCCTCGGTGCTGCGCCGGGCGTGGGCGAAGGCGACGAAATCCGCGATCCGCCCGGCCAAGGTCACATCCGGTTCGCTTAACGTCTCAGTCGCCAACATCAGGCTGCCGCTGTCCACCGCCGCGAAAATCGTGGTCGCAAGGCCAGTCACGCGCAAGGCAATGACTTTGCCTGCGAGTTCGTTAAGACGGGCGGTGGCCAACGAGTCCGTCCTGAGCACCTGCGTGATCGCGCTCGACAGCCGCGCCAGCCAATGTGTTTGCCATTGAGTCCGCGAGAGCAAGTCAGCGAACCGCGTGCTCATAGCCGCGTGCCGACGTGCAAGGCAACCACCCCTGCCAGCAGATTTTGGTACCGACAACGCTCGAAGCCGCCCTCACCGAGCATCTGAAGCAACGGCCCCTGTGCAGGATGCACGCGGATTGATTCCGCCAGATAGCGGTAACTCGCAGCATCGTTCGCTACCCACTGCCCAAGGCGTGGTAACACATGCAGTGAGTAGGCGTCGTACAGTCGCGCCAGGAGCGGCGACTGGACCTGCGAGAACTCCAGAATGAACACCCGCCCACCCGGACGCAGCACGCGGAATATTTCGCTGATCGCGCGCGCTTTATCGGTCACATTGCGCAGGCCAAACGCCATCGTGACCAAATCGAAATAGCGATCGGCGAAAGGCAGGATCTCGGCATTGGTCTGCACGACTCGCAGGTTCTCCACGATCCCTTCGTTGAGCAGGCGATCGCGCCCAACTTCGAGCATGCGCGGGTTGATATCCGCCAGCACCACCTCACCTTGCGGGCCGACCTCACGTGCGAGGAGACGCGTGAGGTCACCCGTTCCACCGGCAAGATCGAGGACGCGTTGGCCGGCGCGGGGCGCAGCGGCGGTGACCGCAAAGCGCTTCCACCAACGATGCAGACCGACCGACATAAGGTCGTTCATCAGGTCATAGCGACCCGCGACAGACTCGAAGACCTGGCGCACACGCGCAGTCTTCTCGCTGAGCGTGACTCGCTGGTAGCCGAAATCGGTATGCTCACTAGACGCCATCTTTAAGCCTTGCGCGAATGCCCCGCGTCCTGCAGCGCGTCCAGGTATTCCCGCCACTTGATCTCGAACTGTTTGCCCAACAGGTAGAGATAATCCCAGGTGTAGAGCCCGGTGCTGTGCCCATCATCGAACAGCAGGCGCACCGCGTAGTTGCCGACGGGTTCAAGATCAGTGATGTTGACCTCCTCCTTACCCAATTGCAGTGTGCCCTGGCCCGGTCCGTGGCCGCGGACTTCCGCCGACGGCGAGTAGACTCGCAGGTACTCGCAAGGCAGGCGATAGGTGGTGCCATCTTCGAAACTGACTTCGAGCACCTTGGAGGCCTGATGCAGGAGGAGATTGGTCGGCTGATAGTTCGCCATGGGATCCTTCGCTCACGGGAGGTTTAAAGAATATATCTCGCCCAGTCTTCATCCATCACCAACTCTCCCAGGTGCAGATCGACATAGGCAGCGTCAATCGCCACCTCCCGTTGCACCGTGTCGGGCGCGGCAAAAGACAAAGATTCCAGCAGCCGCTCAATCACCGTGTGCAGGCGTCGTGCACCGATATTCTCGCTGCGTTCGTTTACGTGATGCGCGATCTCGGCGATCCGCCGCACGCCGTCCGCACTGAACGAGAGCACGAGCCCTTCAGTCGCCAGCAAGGCCTGGTATTGCTCGGTCAAGGACGCGCTGGGCTCAGTCAGAATACGAATAAAATCGTTCACCCCAAGCGGTTGTAATTCAACTCGATTCGGTAGCCGCCCCTGCAGCTCCGGAATCAGATCGGAAGGCTTGGCAAGATGAAACGCCCCCGAGGCAATAAACAACACGTGATCGGTACGCACGCTGCCGTACTTGGTCGTCACCGCACAGCCTTCTATCAGTGGCAGCAGATCGCGTTGGACACCCTCGCGCGAAACATCCGCTCCGCTCACTTCACTGCGGCGCGCGATTTTGTCGATTTCATCCAGGAAGACGATGCCGTTCTGTTCGACGTTCTCAATCGCGCGGCTGCGAATGTCTTCTTCATTGACGAGCTTGCCGGCTTCTTCCTCGGTTATCAGACGTAGCGCATTGTCGATCTTCAAACGACGCGAACGTTTGCGGCTGGTGCCTAGGTTCTGAAACATACTCTGCAGCTGGCTGGTCATCTCCTCCATGCCAGGCGGTGCCATAATCTCCACGCCGAGTGGGCTCTGCGCCACTTCGATCTCGATTTCCTTGTCGTTGAGCTCGCCTTCGCGCAGCATCTTGCGAAAACGTTGGCGAGTGGTCGATTCATCTTCGCGCGTGGTCTCACCAAAGGCACGCGGCGGTGGCAATAGCGCATCAAGCACACGCTCCTCGGCAGCATCCGCCGCTTTCGCTTTGACTTGCTCCAGCGCCTCGTTGCGCGTCATGTTGATTGCCACTTCCACCAGATCGCGCACGATCGATTCCACGTCGCGGCCCACATAACCGACTTCGGTGAACTTGGTCGCTTCCACTTTAATGAACGGGGCTTCGGCCAGTTTGGCGAGGCGGCGCGCGATCTCGGTTTTCCCAACTCCGGTGGGTCCGATCATCAAAATATTTTTCGGCATGATTTCATCGCGCAGCTCGGGCGCGACCCGCATGCGCCGCCAGCGATTGCGCAGCGCGATCGCCACCGCGCGCTTTGCTGCTTCCTGGCCGACGATATGGTGATCAAGCTGTTCAACGATTTGCTGCGGCGTGAGTGACATGAAGGATTCGGGATGCACCTGCACAGTCAGAATCTCAGTTCTTCTATCATGTGGTTGGAATTGGTGTAGACGCAGATATCGGCCGCAATCGCGAGGCCTTTGCGCACGATAGTGGCGGCGTCGAGTTCGGTATTCTCAACCAGCGCACATGCCGCCGCTTTGGCAAAGGCGCCCCCCGAGCCGATCGCCATCACCGCGTCCTCGGGTTCTATCACATCTCCCGTGCCGGAAATGATCAGGGAATTCTCGGTATCGGCAACCACCAGCAGGGCTTCCAAGCGCCGCAACATGCGGTCGGTGCGCCAATCCTTAGCGAGTTCCACTGCGGCCCGCACCAGATTCCCCTGATGCTTGTCGAGCTTGGCTTCAAAACGTTCAAACAACGTGAACGCATCCGCAGTGCCGCCGGCAAAGCCAGCGAGGACGCGTTCGTGGTACAGGCGCCGGACTTTACGCGCATTGCCTTTCAGGATCTGATCCCCCATCGAAACCTGGCCATCGCCGCCGACGACGACATGACCGGGGCGACGCACCGAGAGAATCGTGGTCGCGTGAAAAAAGCTGGCTGAACTCATGGCAGTGAGATGTTGCGGATAGAGGGCGGATTGTACATCAGTGCTGGATGCCGGCGCCGCGCGAACTAACGGCAGCGCCTCTATGGGTTGCGGCGGCGTGCGCGCGGATGCGCCTGATCGTAGACCTTAGCGAGATGCTGAAAATCCAGATGGGTATAGACCTGGGTGGTGCGAATATCGCTGTGGCCCAGCAATTCCTGTACGGCGCGCAAATCTCCCGAAGACTCCAGCAGATGACTGGCGAAAGAGTGGCGCAGCATGTGGGGATGCAGCGAACTCGCGATACCCTGTTTCAATGCCCAGACCTTGAGCCGAGACTGCACTTGGCGGGTGGTTAGCCGCGTGCCGAGCTGATTTAAGAATAAGGCGTGGGTCGCCGGTGCCGCCAAGCTGGCGCGCAGAGGCAGCCAGGCCTGCACCGCACGCACCGCGTGGCTGCCAATCGGGACCAGACGTTCCTTGCGTCCCTTGCCGAGGATACGGGCTTCACCGGCGTGGTAATCGAGCGCGTCGAGATCGAGCGCGACCAATTCGGACACTCGCAAGCCGCAGGAGTAGATCATTTCCCACATTGCGAGATCGCGCGTCTCGAGTGCGTTCTGCGGCACGCGGGCCATCAGTTGCGCCGCCTGATCGACATCCAGTAAGCGCGGCAAACGGCGCGCGCCTTTTGGCGCATGCAACCCGTGCGTGGGATTGTTTTGAAGACGACCGCGTGCGCAAAGAAAATCAAAGTAACTGCGCAAGGCCGACAAAGCGCGTGCGATCGAGCGGCTGGCGGCGCCGCCACGATGAAGACTCGCCAGATAAATCCGCAAAAAATGCGAGTCGAGCGGAATCTCGTCCAGCGCAGCTGGCGGCTGGCGGGTCAAATAAAGCGCGAACTTGCGCAGATCTCGCCGATAAGCCGCCTGGGTATGGGGTGAGCCACCGCTGAGACTCACCACGAATTCCTCGATCGCAGACGCCTTCCAATGCAGCAGCGCGGCGCTCATGCCGGGCGTAGCTTCGCTACCCAGGGTGCCACCACCAGGGCCGTCACATCGCGCAAAAATGCTAAAAACTCGGTGCCCATCTCTGCGTCGAAGCGCGCACTATCTGCGCTGCTGATCGCAATCACGCCGTCCCACTGCGCTGCCACGAGTGGCAGTACCACATGTGATCCGCGGAACTCTCCCCCCGCGAATAGCGCCTGAGTTTGCGCCAGACTCAAATGTCCACACACTGAGTCACCGGCCGCGAGAAGTGCCGCGAAGGGCGCGCGACGCGCTGAGTCGCGACCGACAAACTGCGTTAAATCTGCACTGTCCACCGCCGAGGGCTGGGCGAAGATCAGGAGCGTGACGCGCTCGGCCTTGAAGTCGTCGGCGAGGCCTTGCTGCAAGAGCTTGAAAATTGAGTGGGGGCCAACCGCTGCCAGCAGCGCGAGTGCCAGGCGATGGATCCGCGCGATCAACTGCTGGTTTTCGCGCGCTGAAGTCAGGAAAACTTCGAAACGCGACTTCAGCTTTTCGTTCTCTTCACGCAAGGTCGCGACCTGGCGTTCCCACAGCGAAACCGCCTGCCCACTGTCATGCGGTAAGGTCAGGCTTTGCAATAGCTCGGGTTGAAAATTGAAGAAATCCGGGTGGCTGCGCAGATAGGCCGCCACCTGCGCTTGCTCTCCCGCCGCGTCGGCGCTGCTGTGCGGAGGGTTTTCTGTCATAACTCGATGGTTCCTTCAAACACTCGCGCGGCTGGGCCGGTCATGAATAGCGTTTCACCCACACCGGGCCATTCGATCTGTAATTCGCCGCCACTTAGTTCAACGGTGACCCGCGCGGCGAGCAGGCCCGCACGGCGCCCGACAGCGACCGCTGCACAGGCGCCAGTGCCGCAGGCCGAGGTTTCACCGACGCCACGCTCAAACACCCGCAGGCAAACCCGGTTTGAGTTGAGCACTTGCATGAAACCCACATTCACCCGTGCAGGAAACAGGGGGTGCTGCTGGAGCAAGGCACCGAGCGCGGCGACCGGCGCCGTCGCGACCTCGGGGACCACGAACACCGCATGCGGATTGCCCATCGACACCGCCCCGAAACACCAGCGCTCACCTGCATAGTCAAGTGTGTAGTCGCGCGCCTCGACGGCGACGGCGAGCGGTATGTCGTGCGGGGCAAAGAGGGGAATCCCCATCTCGACTCGCACCTGCCCAGCCGGGAGTAGGGTTAGCGTGCAGAGCGTGCCGTTGATTTCAAGCGTGAGCTCAGATCCGGTGACGGCGCCTTGCTCGGCGAGAAATTTGGCGACACAGCGCACCCCATTGCCGCAATGTTCGGCCGCTGAGCCATCCGCATTAAACACTCGATAACAGGCCAGCGCAGGTGCGCGTGACGGCGCTTGGAGCACGAGTATTTGATCGCAACCCACGCCATAGCGGCGGTCGGCCAACTGGGCCAGACGCGCTGGTGTCAAGGCGAGCGGCGCACTGCGCGCATCGAGCACCACGAAATCGTTGCCGAGGCCGTGCATCTTGGTAAATTTAATTTGCATGCGAAAATATAGATCACTGCGGGCTCGCGAGTACGGGCTTCCATCGTAACGGATTTTGATCGACGGTTCTTCATCGACTAGCCAGCGGTCGCACTTGCCAACCTGCCGCCACCAACAGCGCAAGCACTCCCTGCGGTCCCGGCAGATGCAGCGCGCCCAGCGCGACAAAAGCCCGACCCTCGGCGAGCGGAGCCTTGAGGCGCCGCACCATGCGCTGGTTGCGCGCGCGCAGCAGACCGTCCATAAGTTTTTCTTGCGCAGGAGATTCAGTTTCTTGCGCAAGCCGGTACAGCGCCGCAAGGTTCCCCCGCGCATAGGCGGCAATAAGGGCTGCAGTGGTCCGCTGTAGTCGCGCGTGATGGCAGACCACTTCCGCAAGGAGTGCGATTTGATCCACCAGCGCAACTTGCTCGAAGGCGGCGGTTTGTTCGGCAATAGTTTCGAGACCAAAAATTCTAGTGCGGCGCGCCTGCGCCATTTCGAGCAGCACGAGATCAAGTGGGGTCCCCGCAAGTCCGCTCGGCAGACTCAGCGTGGTGTAGGCCGCCCAGGGCTTGAGTTGCTCGGCGAGCTCGCGACTCACGCCAGCGGCGGTCAGCAATTTCGCCGCGCGCTCAAAGAGATCAGCACCAACTACGCGGCTCAGGCGCTGCCCATCGTTGAAGCGCATGCGCTGCGCGACCTCGGCAAGCGCCGCAGAATCGAGCACCACTTCCATGCCGAACTGCATGCTGGCGCGGAGCGCCTGCTTGATCACCGCATTGGGTTGTCCAACGGCGGCGCCGGCCAGGTGAATGGTTCCGAACAAATAACTCGCCGGTTGGCGGGGTCTTCGGACCTCCCACAGCAGGCTCTCGGTATAACTTGTGGTCGCGTGGGAGGCCGCCGCTTCGATGAGCGGCACACACTCGAAGGCCGCGAGTAAGGACGACCACCCGGCGCCCAGAAACCACAGCGTGCAGAGCGCTGCGCGAAGCCGTCTCAATTCACGCTGGCGCATCATCGCCCAAGGCTAGGGTTGGCACGGGCTCGAGAGCCTGCAAAGTGGCGAGCGCCGCTGGCCGCCGAGGATGCGTTAGCCAAGTATGCTCGACTGCAAGCGCGCGGCCATGCATGCGCATGAGGCGCACCTGGGAAAGTGGTTGCGGCGCGGATTTAATGCGCTCAAGCACCTGGACGACAGCCGAACGATCATTACAGATAAGGCACATGTCGCAGCCTGCCGCGAGCGCCATGTGCGCACGCTCCACGTGACTGGCAGAGACCGCGGCACCGGACATGCTGAGATCGTCGCTGAAAATCGCGCCCTGAAATTTGAGTTCCTTGCGCAACACCTCCGCGAGCCAAATCGAGGAGTAACCTACCGGCACTGAATCGACTGCGGGAAACAATATATGCGCCGGCATCAGACCCGCAATGCCGGCCGCCGCCAACAACCGAAAAGGCACGAGATCGCGCTGGCGCAGGGTATGCAGATCACGCCGATCGATCGGTAACTCGTGATGCGAGTCTGCACTCACTGAGCCATGCCCGGGAAAATGCTTGCCGACTGCGGCCATGCCAGCGGCGTGCATGCCGCGCACATAGGCCTGGGCCAGGCGGGCCACCACCTCGGGTGCCGCATGAAACGCCCGCTCGTTGATGATTTTGCTGTGCGTGGAATACAGATCGAGAATCGGCGCGAAGCTGAAATCGACGTCGGCCGCGCGCAATTCGCTCGCCATCAGCCAGCCCATGTCGGAGGCCATCACGAGCGCTTCCTTGGGCGCGCGATCATAATGCTCGCCGAGGCGGATCAGCGGTGGGAGTTCGCAGAATTCCGCTCTAAAGCGTTGCACCCGCCCGCCTTCGTGATCGACCGCAATCAACAATCGCGGCGTGCGCAGCGCGTGAATGGCGGCGGTGAGTGCGCCCAATTGCGCGCGTGATTCGTAGTTTCGTGAAAACAAAATCACCCCGCCGACCAGCGGGTGTCGCAGCAGTTCGCGATCCTCAGCCGTGAGTGCGACGCCTTGTAAATCAAGCATCAAAGGACCGAGGGACATTCAGCGCTCAGCCTGGAATTACCGCGTCATGATAATGGAATCGCGTCGTTGCGAGGAGCGCAGCGACGGGGAAAGACTCGCTGGTGCCTGCCAATAGTCTCGCAGCCGTTCGCCGGCGGTTTGCACAGCCATCACCAACGAGATGATCGCAAGCCCGGGCCCCAGCAACATATGGGGGGCGATCAGCAGAAATTGCGTCGCCTCGCGCAGCATGCTGCCCCAGGAAGGCGTGGGGGGCTGCGCGCCGAGACCGAGAAAACTCATGCCAGCTTCGGCCGCGATGGTGGACGCAAACGCGAAGGTGGCTTCGACCAGCAGCGGCCCAGCCATCAGCGGCAGCACATGGATGAGCAGAATGCGCCAACTCGGCGTGCCAAGCGCACGCGCGGCCAGCACATGCTCGCGATGTTTAAGACTGGCAGTCTGCGCGCGGGCCAGCCGCGCAAAACCCACCCAGCCAACCACACAGAGCGCGAGCGCCACGTTGCCAAGGCCTGGGCCAAGTAAGCCCGCAAGCGCAATCGCAAGCAACAAGCCAGGAAAGGCCTGAAAGAGTTCCATCACGCGAATCGCGAGCAACTCCAAAGTGCCGCCGCACCAACCGATCACCGCGCCAAAGGAAGCGCCAAAAATAAGTGTGGCGGTCACTACCAGCGCCGCCAATGGCGCGGAGATTGCCGCGCCGGCGAGCACCCGCGGGAGGATCGCGCGCCCGAGTTCATCCGCGCCCAGCCACAGTCCAGCGCCCGGCTCCGCAAACATTCGCGGCAGAGAGATCTGATTGATGGCGTCCCCCAACAAGGGCGCCATGCACGCCACCACGCCCCACGCGGCAAGCACCACCCACCACCAGTGCTGATACCAACGCGGCGTCATCCGGCAGAGTCGATCCGTGGATCGCACCACGCGCTCACCAGATCAGTGAGGGTATTGATCATCACATAGGTCGCGCTGATGAACAGAATGCAGGCCTGCAATACCGGATAATCACGGCGCTCGATAGCCTCGATCGTCAACGTGCCCAAACCTGGCCACGCAAACACCGTCTCGGTAATCACTGCGCCGCCCAACAGCGCGCCAAGTTGCAACCCGAACACCGTGAGTACGGGAAGTGCGGCATTGCGCAGCACATGGCGGCGCAAAATAGTGGAGAAAGGCAAACCCCGCGCGGTCGCCGCGCGCAGGTAGGGTTCGGCCAGCACGCCAAGTAAAGCGGCGCGCAACTGCCGTGACAAAATCGCGGCCAAGCCGAGACTCAAGGTCGCAGCCGGCAACACCACACTGCGCGCAGAGTCCGCACCGCCGATTGGCAGCCATCCCAACTGGACCGCGAAGATCACAATCAAGAGCGGACCCAACACGAAATTCGGGAACGCACCACCCAGCAAGGCGAACCCTGCGCCGAGATGATCGGGCCAGCGCTGCGGGCGCAGCGCCGCGCATATTCCGAACGGTAGCGCGAGAAGCAGTGCGAAGCCGAGGGCGACACCCGCTAAGGCGAAAGTATATGGCGCGCGACTCGCCAACAGCTCGATGATCGGTTGCTGGGTCTGCAACGACACGCCGAGATCGAGCTCTGCAAGCTTGAGGTAGTAATGTACGAACTGAACTGAAAGTGGCGCGCTGAGCCCCAGTTGCTGGCGCAGACTTTCGCGATCGGCAAGCGACGCGCCTTCACCAAGCATCACGTCAACGGGATCGCCCGGAATCAGATGGATCAGACAAAAAACCAACGCCGAAATGCCGAAGAGGGTCGCGCCGGCAATGGCAATTCTGCTCAACGCGCGCTTGAACGAGACGATGATGCGGATTAGATGGTCAGGCATTTCAGCGCTCACTTCCTCACAGGTGGCTAAACCTGCGTCAGTTATTTACAGTGGCCGCTCGAGTCTTAAGACAGGATTGCAGTGTGGCACGTTATCAGTTTGAACCAGAAAGCGAGTCCGCCGGGCTGCTTCCCCGCGGCACCGAGATTGCCCACACGGTGGTGCGCGGCTGTGGCTTCGTGCTGCTGGCAGTAGGCTTGTGGATCGCGCTCGCGGTCATCGCCGAAGCCTGGTCACTGTATCGGGAGCCGCAGAAGGTCGAGCGCTTCGCAGTGGCCATTGAACAAGGATCGCACCTGGATCGCGCACTCTCCAGCGCCAGTACCGGGCGAGCCGCCGGTGCTGGTAGCGAGCGCGCCGCAGCCGCTGAACTCGGCGCCAGCGACGCCACCACCGAGGCGAGCGCCAATCCCGAAAACGCGGGCTTTCGGATGTCCTATTTCGTCGCGTGGATCATAATCATCCTGTTACTGATGCTGATTGGCCGGCTCGCAATTGCGGCGGTTAAAACTGGTGGTGAGCTGGTGCTCTACGAGCGCCAGCGACAAGCGACGCCGAATAGCAGCAGAAACTGATAGGGCAGAAAAGCGCAGCGCCTTCTGCCGTTTGCGAAAATTTTTTTGTCGGATAGGCGTCAGCGTTATTCGACGACTCTTGGCGAATAACTTCTTGCAGGCTCATTCGTCCTATAAATTCGCGGTGCGCTTTATATTGGGATCTCATCGGCCGTCATCTGCAGATCACCTACTCAGGTGATCAACACCGGCGTCCCGATCTCGACCTGGGCGAATAACTCGATAATGTCTGCATTGCGCATGCGAATGCACCCGCGCGAACCGACCCTGCCAAGCGGCGTGTCATCCGGGGTGCCGTGCAGGTAGATATATCGCGCATAGGTATCGCATTCACCACCCTGATTGAAGCCCGGTTCGCAGCCTGCCAGCCATAAGATTCGCGTCAGGATCCAATCGCGCCCAGCCGGTTGCGTCGCCGCGAACTCGGGCGAATAAAACTCGCCCGTCGCAACCCTGCCCACGAATACCGTGTTGAGTACTGCGTCCGCCCCGATCTTGGCGGCGATCACATGCTGCCCACGTGGCGTGCATTCGCTATTCAAGCGTTCCCCAGGGCCGTTCTGCGCGGTCGAGACCGTATATTCCGCGAGGCAGGCATCCGCGGCATATAAACGTAGTCGCTGGCGGGCAAGATCGACTTCAATGCGGAGGGATGGGGGCATTCGGATGACTATCAAGCAGCGCTACTAGGCGGCTTTTCTTGAGAATGGTCGACAAACGCAGCCACGTCGTCGAGCACCGGTGCCAGCCAGCGCAGCGACCAAGCCAGCGTACCGATTAAGGTTAGGTGATTAACCTTTCCATAGAGCTTCACGCTCACCGGCACCCCGACGGTTTGCAGTCGCTTGGCGAGCTCGCGTGTATTGCGCTGGGGATTGACCAACAAGTCGCGCTGCGCCGCGCCCAGAAAGCTCGTCGGCGCATTCACAGTCACGTGGTCGATCGGCTGCGTGCCGGCCGGATAATCGGGATGGAAGAATACCGGGCGCGCGTCTGGATTCGTGATGGGCAGAAAGTCATATGGCCCGGCCAGGCCAATGAAACCGGCCAGCTCGGCTGGCGAGTGTCCCGCGCCACTGAGCCAGCGCCCGTCGAGCGCGAGCATGGCAGCGTTATAGGCGCCAGCGCTATGGCCCATGACGAACACCCTCTGCGGATTACCCCCCAGCGCCGCAGCCTGCTTCAAGGCATAGGCGAGTGCAAGGGCGGAGTCCTCAAGAAAGCTTGGATAGCGGACCTCAGGATAGAGTCGGTAGTCGGGAATTAACGTCAGTATTCCGCGCGCGGCAAGCGCTTCGCCGACGAAGCGGTAGTCAGCACGCTCGCCACGGTTCCAGGATCCACCGTAGAAAAATACCACCATCGGGTAGCCACCAACCGATGCTGGCGCGCGCGGCACATGGATGTCCAGCCGCTGGCGTGGGAGTGGGCCGTAAGCCGCGCCCTCGGTCACACTGCGCGTCGAGGGCGGCGTTAGCGCGTTAAGGATGGCGAGTGGTGAGCATGCGGCCAGCAGCAGGATGACGATCAATTCCGGCACGATCCATAGCAGCAGGGCGCCTGTGAACGGCGAAGTGTTCATTGGGCATGAGCCCGTGAGATTTTCATCGTAAGGTTCTGCCGAATGCGCGCCGACCACAGCTCGCCAAGCTAAGCTTTCAATAAACGAACAACAAAGCTCAGGGTGACTGCCAACGCGACTGCCAAAGTCCCCACCAACCAAAGCAACAGGCGATTGCGCGCGGCCAACACTTCGAGGCCGTCGGTGATGCGCTGTAGCTGTTCCACCATTTGCGTGACCACCCTGGCCTGCTCTTCATCGCGCTGCTCGAGGGCGGCGATCCGGTCGTTCAATTCCTGCAGGTCCGGTGGGTGGTGCGGCGCGCGGTGGCTGGCCACCTTGGTTTCGCGCGCACTATTCAGCAGTTTTCGCGAGGCGGCGATAATCGCTGGCGTGCGCCGGGCCAGATCTGCCCACGGCACGGTTCTCGCAATGATCGCGATCCAGTTCCACGCCATTCGAGGCGACTAACCGCGGAGGAGGCGGTGAGGCCAGAGACTGCCCGCGCCTTCAGTTTGGGTCTCATGCGGACGATTGAGAATGACACCAGCGACCGCCGAAGGTCTGAGTATATTCACTTGCATCACCTGCACTTCAGATTGCCTGAGCTGCATCCTACTTTAGTTAGTCGTCCCTGAAAAAGTCGCCTTTATTGCACCCCGAAGCAGCTGCGGTAGCTGTTAGAAGTGATTTTTCAGCGGCGCCTAGTTAGCCCACCGGTGACGCCCGCTTCCGCCTGGCCGGTCTCTTTATGCCTTATAAGGCAGCTCGCCCAGAAAATCCTTCTTGCCGACATTCACCCCATTGTGGCGCAGGATGGCGTAGGCCGTGGTCAGGTGGAAATAAAAATTCGGCACGGCATGTTGCAACAGAAACTCTTCCCCCGACAGCGACTTCCCTTGCCAGCGTGGGGTGGTAATCCGCCGCTCCGCGGCGCCCGCAAAATCGGCCGTTGAGAACGCACCGAGGTAGGCCATCACACTTTGAATACGGGCCCTGATTTCAGCTACCGTTTGCTCGGTATCCGGATGACTCGGTGCCGCCTGTTCCTGATTGGCCAGGCGGGCGGCGGCGAGCTTGGCGGTGTCGCAGGCCACCTGGACCTGGCGCAGAAAGCTGAATTGATCGGGCGCCAAACGCGCCTGGAACAAGGCTTCCATGTCGAATTTCTTGGCTTCGGCATGCGCCGCCGCTTTATCGATCATCACTAACAAAGTGCCGAGCGCTTTGCTGAACTGGGTCACGACGGTTTGGTAAATCATGTGCGGTCCTCGCTGATGGAATTGAGAATAATGCGTGATGGTTATGCCGCAATCTCGATGTCGGCATCCGGAGGTCGGGTTAGCGCAGCGTAACCCGACAGTGTGCCGTTACCGCGATGTCGGATTACGCTGTCGCTTATCCGACCTACAAAAATTGATCGAGGTTCGGGCGACCGACTATACGTGCTTTATTCCGAGAGGGCCGCAATCCTAAGGTGCGGCGTGACCTTGGGAGGCTACACGCCTGACCTTGCCCAACCCATCGAACTGGCCATGCAGATCTGTCGTGTAACCCCGCACGCGCGGGCCGTGCACGACCAGACTGTCTTCGTACCATAAGGGTACATACGGCAGATCCTCCAGCAGCTGCGCCTGGATTTGACGGTAAAACCCGGCCCGCGAGTGTTCATCCGGGGCGACTTCTGCCTGCTCGATTAAGCGATCCACCAGCGGGCTTGAATAATGCCCGCGATTGGCGCCAGCGGGTGGCAACGCACTGCTGTGAAAGGCGTAGCGGAAAATGTCCGGCTGCTGCAGACCGACCCACGACAAGCCGTAGACTTCAAAGCGACCTTGTTTGATGTCGCCATAGAACGTGCCCCAATCATAAGTTTGAATCGCCAATTCGATACCGACCTCCCGCAACTGGGCCTGCAGAATCGTCGCGATGCGGCGCCGGAAATAATCATTCGAGGCTTTATAGTGCAGGCGTAGTGGATGCGCGCGGGAATAGCCGGCAGCACGCAGTAGGGCGCGCGCTGCAGCCGGCGCAAATGGCAGACCACGCAAGTGCGGATTGCCGGCCCAATGTTCCGGCACGAGAATCGCGTTAGCGCGCCGCGCCTGATCTCTGAACACCGCGTGCACCAGGCTTTCGCGATCAATCCCAAGTGCGATCGCGCGCCGGATTCGCCGATCCACGGTCGGGCCGGCGCGTAGATTAAAGCCGAGGTAGGAGAAAACTGTCCCGGCGCACGTCGCGACGCTCAGCTGCGGATGTTGCGCAAGCCAGGCGGATAACTCCGGCGCGAAACCGCCCTGCGCCAGATCGAGCTCACCGCGCGCAAGTTTGAGCGCACGCGTGGTTTCATTCGGCACCACCAGAAAATCGACACGCTGACCGTCCGCGACGCGTAGTAAGGGCACCCGCAGGGGCGTGCTCGACGCCGCTAGCTTAAAAGGACCACTACCGATTGGCTGATTCCCGAGCGTGGCACGGTCGGCGTCCGTCGCGCGCAGAATGCCGATCACCAGCAAGCCCGGGAACAGTGGATCGGCGCGCTGCAAATGAAAATCGATGGTGGTCGCATCAATCACCTCCATTCGCGTGACGTGTGCCAGCGATCCGCGATGCGGGGAGGCCCGCGTGGGATCCAGAATTGCGCGATAGGTCGCGGCGACATCGGCTGCAGTCACCGCCGAACCATCGTGGAAGCGCGCAGATCCTCGCAGGTGAAAACGATAATGCGTCGGTGCAAGTACCTGCCACTCTGCGAGTGCAGGCACCGGTCTGAAGTTCGCATCGAAATCCACCAAAGACACATAGAGCAGGCGACAGAGTTTGGCCGCGACCGCGTCGGTCGCAAAGCGTGGATCGAGCGTTGCGGGGGCCGTCGGCAAGCCGAAGCGGAGCGTTGAATCCGCTGGTGGGGTGCACCCCGCCAGCAGCAAGGCAAGCGCGATCCCTAAGATCCCACGCTCAGCGCGCGCGCTCGAAGACTGCAATCGACTCAACATGTGCGGTGTGCGGAAACATGTCGATCACCCCCGCCGCAGCCAGTCGCCAGCCACGGTCGCGGGTGAGGATCGCCGTATCGCGCGCGAGGGTCACCGGATTGCACGAGACATAAACGATCCGGCGCGTGGTCACAAGATTCAGCCCGCGCAATACCGCCTCGGCACCGCTGCGGGGCGGATCGAGGAGGATTTTGTCAAAGGACTGCGCGGCCACCCGCTGCACTCCCGCCTCGCTAAATAAATCAGCTTGCTGAAATTCCGCGTTGGCGAGCCCATTCGCGAGCGCATTGGCCGCAGCGCGCGCCACCAGGCCCGCTTCCCCTTCAAAGCCCACGACCCGCGCGGCGCACTGCGCAATCGGCAACGTGAAATTGCCCAGGCCGCAGAAGAGATCAAGCACACACTCCTCCCCAGTGAGGTTCAGCAAAGCCAGCGCCTGCGCCACCAGTCGCTGATTGATCGCCGCGTTCACCTGCACAAAATCCCCGGGCCGAAAAGTGAACCGCAGATCATTCAGGGCATATTGCAACGACACCCCCGCGCTCACCGGCACACTGTCTGCGACATGCCCTGCCTGCAGATAAAGTTGCAGGCCCGTGTCCACTTCAAACGCGCGGAGTAGCGCCAGATCCGCGGCAGTGAACGGCGCAAGATGGCGAATCAGCAAAAGCGTTACGGTGTCATCCGCCGCGACTTCAATTTGCGGGATGTGTTCCTTGATGCTTAATCGATTTACCAGCGCGCGTAACGCCGGCAAGCGTTCGCCCACGCTGGGCAGCAACACCGCACACTCGGAAATATCGGTCACGAAGTGCGATGACTTCTCGCGGAAACCGATCAACACACCGCCCTTTTTCTCGACCACGCGCACACTCAGACGGGCCCGGCGTCGATAGCCCCACAGCGGACCGGTAGTCGGCGGCAGTACCACCTCAGGCTCGATTTGCGCCTGATGTCGCAGCAGTTCGAGCAACACACTTTGTTTGTGTTGCAGCTGAGCGTGCGGTTCGAGATGCTGCAGGGCGCAGCCACCGCACAGCGCAGCGTGCGGACAACGCGGTGACACCCGGGCAGGATCTGCGCGCAGCACGTTGAGGGTCACTGCCTCATCGTAGCGGCGATGACGGCGGGTCACCTTGGCCTGCACCTGTTCGCCGGGCAACGCATCGGCGACGAACACCGCTTTGCCGGCGTAACGCCCTACCCCGCGACCTTCGTGTGAGAGGCGCTCGATATCAACGATGTATTCGCGGGGCAGATCGCGCTTGGCGCTCATGCGCCGACGGGCCAGGCCGCGAGAAATTCCTTGAAGTGAGCTTTGTCCTGCTCACCCAGGTAAGTTCGCAGGCGCGCCTGCTCATCGAGGTGCTGGCGCTCGTGCAGATTGCCGCGCATGTGTTCAAACGCGAGATACACCAGATACGTATTCAACACATCGGTTTCGCAATAGGCGCGAATATCGCGTAAGCCGCCGGCCAGAAAATGGCGCCAGACATCGGCGCCGTTCATGCCAAGCTTGCCCGGGAAACCCATCAGGGTCGCGATTTCATCGAGTTTGGCCACTGCGCGCGGCTGGTAGCTGGCGAGCACATCCATTAAATCCAGATGTCGCCAGTGATAACGGCCAAGATAGTTGTTGTAGCGGAAGGTGTTGTCGTCGTTGCCGACTTCCCAATAGCGCGGCGCGCTCACCCGATTGATGAGGGAGCGATAGTGCATGACTGGTAAATCGAAGCCGCCACCGTTCCACGAAACGATGGTCGGCGAGTAGCGCTCAAGCCCATCATAGAAACGCCGGAGCAGTTCCGCTTCGCTCGAATCCTCTTCGCCCAGCGACCACACCGTTAAGCGGTCTTCGTGCCTGAACACCGCCGCGATCGCGCACACCCGCTGCAAATGATGGCGCAAGAAATCTGACTGTCCGCCACTTTCCTGTTGCCGTTTGGCGACCATCACCTTCGCCACATCCTCGTCACTCAAGCCCCCTAAATCCCATAGGCGACGCGCCCCTTCGACATCAGGCACGGTTTCGATATCGAACACCAGGCAATTAAGATTCATGCGCAGGACTCACCCGGGAAAGACTTTGGTCGAAAGATAGCGGTCACCGCGATCACAGATAATGATGACCAGCGTGGCATGCATGACTTCCGCCGACACCCGCAGCGCCGCCGCCAGCGCGCCACCCGCCGAAATGCCGCCAAAAATGCCTTCCTGCGCGGCCAGCAGGCGCGCAGCGTCTTCGGCTTCATGTTGGGTGACATCAAGCAGGCGGTCCACTCTTTCGCGCTCAAATATCTCTGGGATATAGGGTGGCTGCCAACGTCGGATGCCTGGGATACTCGCGCCTTCACCCGGCTGCACGCCGATAATCTGCACCGCGTGATTCTGTTCTTTCAAATAACGGCCAGTGCCCATGATGGTGCCTGTGGTGCCCATCGCGCTCACGAAATGCGTGACCTGGCCTTGGGTCTCGCGCCAAATCTCGGGCCCAGTGGTGGCGTAGTGCGCGCGCGGGTTGTCCGGATTGGCGAATTGGTCGAGCACTCTGCCCTCGCCTTCCGACTGCATGCAGCGCGCGAGATCGATCGCCGCCTCCATGCCGCCTTCCTTCGGCACCAGGATGATTTCCGCGCCGTAAGCTTTCATGAGCGCGCGCCGCTCGCTACTCATGTTCTCCGGCATGATCAGAATCAGACGATAACCCCGAATCGCCGCCACCATCGCGAGCGCGATGCCGGTGTTGCCGCTGGTCGCCTCGATCAGCGTGTCGCCGGGTTTGATTTCACCGCGCAGCTCAGCCTGCAGAATCATATTGTGCGCGGGTCGATCTTTGACCGAGCCCGCAGGATTGTGGCTTTCGAGTTTCGCCAACAAGGTGTTGGTGGTGACACCGGGCAGGCGTTGTAGTCGCACCAGCGGTGTCCCGCCTACCGTGTCTTCGATGGTCGGATAGTGCATGGCCGGAGTTTACGCGAGCGGTAGGAAAAGGGGACTGGAAAAGGGGACGGAGGGATAATAGGAAAAGGGGACGGAGGGATTACATTTTAACCAACTTAACCAGCAAGCCGGAGAATTACAGCACGCCTGCCCGAGGCGTTGGTTAAAATGTAATCCCTCCG
>JANOVQ010000580.1:0-4277 GCA_031417495.1 Pseudomonadota bacterium
TTTCCATTCTTGGCCCGCATAACCCGGCCGCATTCTGCAACGTCACGCGCTGCGTTGAAAGCAATGTGGAATGGATCATCGACTGCATCCGTTACCTGCGCGATAACGGTTTTGCGACGATTCAGGCGCGCCGGGATGCCGAGGAAGTCTAGACCCAGCGCTGCTACGACTCCGTGAAGGGCAAGCCTTTCGCCGAGGTACGCAATTCCTGGTTTTTCGGCTATAACAATCCGGAAGGTGATCGCGGACGCTTTCTAATGTTCACCGAGGGGGTTCCCGCTTACCGGCAAATATTCAAAGAAATTGCCGCGAGCAACTATGAAGGATTCGAGCTTCGATGATAACGTCGCCTCTAGCACCCCAAAAACCTGGAGCTCTCATGACGTCTTACGACTCCGCACGACGTTTAGCACAGATCGAAGCGCAAATGGCCGGCGCTGCGAGCTATTCAGACTGGAAGTCGGCGGCTCTCGAGCATGACAGACTGTCGGGAAAAGCGGCCTGGAAACAAGCGGAAGATTCCAACAGCTATGATCACGCCGACATCGCGCGCCGCCTCGAAGAGCTGCGGGGCCTGCGTGCTGCGGGAGATGATATTGGCCTCTTGTTCGCGCTGAACGAAGGCGTTCACGGCAACATGGGCGGCATGGGCCGCGGCGCCCTGTACGGCGCCGCGAAATTCGGTACGAAACAGCTCATTGTTGACTATGTCGACGAACTGACGCACAGCTTAGAATACATTTCGGCGCTCCCCGAGAGCGCCTTAAAGACTGAAGACAAGCTCGATTTTTTCAAACGTGCGAGCCATTGCTTTGGCCGTTCCGCGCTCATGCTCAGTGGCTCCGGCTCGCTCGTTCATTTCCATTCCGGTGTCGTCAAGACACTGTTTGAAGAGGCGTTGCTGCCCACCGTCATTTCCGGCTCCAGCGGCGGCGCCGTGATCGCCGGGGTGCTGGGCACGAATTCGAACGACGAACTGCGATCTTTTTTTGCCGCCGGTGCGCTGGAGATGATCTCGAGCGGTGCGTTCGAGGAAGCGAGTTCGCGCCTCCGCCGACCGAGAATCAAGGAGACTGACGTGCGTCGCGTGCTGGAACGGGTCATGCCGGACATCACATTCCAGGAGGCTTGGGAGAAGACCGGACGAATGATCAACATCACGGTCGCGACGATGGAAGAGCATCAGAGTTCACGTCTGATGAACGCCATCACTTCACCGAATGTGTTCGTCCGCACCGCGATTCTGGCGTCCGGTGCTGTCCCTGGCTTGATTCAGCCGGTCACCTTGATGGCGAAAAACAGTCACGGGGAGGCACAGCCCTATCTGCCGGGTAGCCACTGGATCGACGGCGCCGTCACGGACGATCTTCCCGCCAAACGTCTCGCGCGGCTTTATGGGGTAAATCACTACATCGTCAGCCAGGCAAACCCGATCGCACTGGCGTTGATGAAAAGCGACGACTTGTGGCTAGGACCGCCCGCCGTAAAGAATATGTGGCGCCATGCGAACCGCGAATGGTTGCGCGCGAGCGAGCAATTCTCACGCCGCTATCTACGCGGGGTGCCGAGCATCAGCAAGGCACTGAACATCTTCTATTCACTCTATGCGCAGAACTACAGCGGCGACATCAACATTGCGCCATCATTCAGGCTGGTTGACCCGCGCAAGGTGCTTGCACATTTGACCACCACAGAGATTGCACAACTGTATGCGGACGGGCAGCGCTCAACGTGGCCGTTGGTGGAACAAATTCGCCTGGCGACGCAAATCGGCCGGACTCTCGACGCCATCCTCCAAAGTCATCGTACGCATGACGCGCGACGACACTATCAATAAGGACAATTTATGAGCGAAAGCACCCCCAAAGATCCTGTTGCGTTGTGGCGAGAAATGCTCAGCCAATGGGAGAAAGGCGTCAACACCCTGGCGACGCAAACAATGACGACCAGTGGCTTCAGTCGCGAGATGAACCGCGTGCTGGGCGCGTCGCTGCAGATGCAGAAAACGGGGCAGGAGCTGCTCCGGCGCTATTTCGATGCGCTGAATCTCCCCACCAAAGACGATTTGAATGTGCTCGGTGAGCGCTTGCGGGCGATGGAAGAGCAAATCTTGCGGGTCGCTGATGCAGTCGACAGGATGGCCGGCAGCGAGCCAACCAAAGTTGACGCAGCTGCGCGTGTCAAGAGAACCAAGCGCTATGTAGTGCAGGCAGAGGGGAAGTCATGAAATCGAGCAATCAGGCCGAGGCTCAGAGCGCATCCGTTACGCAGCGCTTCCGTGACGAGATCCAACGCGCGTTTCAGCGCACCGTGAAGGGTGTCGATTACCTCACCGCGCCTAAGCCGCCGGTGGGCGTGACGCCGAAGCGCGTTCTCCACCGCCGCGGCACGCAGCGCGTGCTGCACTATGTGGCACAATCGGAAGAGCTCTATCGCATACCGGTTCTGCTGGTGATGGCGCCCTCCAACCACGGCTATGGCATGGACATGCAGCCTGGTCTGAGCCTGGTCGAGTATCTGCTTAAAGCCGGTTTTGATGTGTATATGCTTGACTGGCTGCCGCCAAGTGCGGACGAATCAAAGCTGACGTTCGACGATTACGTCCTCAATTTCATTCCGGACGCAATCGAGAGAGTCTTAAGGGACTCGGGCGAATCGCAGATCTCGCTTGTCGGCTACTGCGCCGCTGGCGTAATGGTCTCCTGTTATGCCGCACTGGTGTCCGACGACGGTCCACTGGCCAACCTCGTGTGCTTCACAACGCCGGTCGATTTCGAGCATTTGACCCTGCATCGCAACCTGGCCGATCCAAATTATTTCAATGTCGATCTATATATCGACGTAAACGGCAATGTGCCCGGCGAAGCCTTCCTCATGGGCGCGTCGATGCTCCGGCCGGTGACCCGCATTGCCGAGCAGATCAGATTGTGGGACAACATGTGGGACGAAAAATACGTCACGCATTTCCGCCGGTTCGACGGCTGGGCTTCCGACACGCTGCCGCTACCAGGCGGTTATATGCGCCAGCTTGTAACAGAGCTGCTCGCGGAGAATCGCTTGCTCAAAAACGAATTCTCACTGCGCGGCCGGCCAGTGCTTCTCGGCAATATCAAAGTGCCATTTCTGCACGTGATTGCGGAGCACGACCATCTCGTGCCGCGCGGCGCATCGAAGCCGCTGATCGAAATGGTCGGTTCACAAGATAAAGAGGAGCTGATCCTCAAGGGGGGACATCTCAGCGTCGTGACGGGACCCAACGCACCACGAAGGCTGTGGCCTAAACTCGAAGCTTGGTTAGGGAGTCGTTCGGAATGAACAAAAATATCACCAGAAAATATCCACGAATCGTGACGGCAGCCGATCAGGAATTCGAAGTACGCTACATGACTGCTGCCGACGAGGCAGCAGTATCAAGTCTTGCGCGTGCGCTGCCGCCGCACGATTTGCTGTTCATGCGGCGGGACATTACCGCGCCCAAGGTCATGGCCGCGTGGTTGCAGAGCCTCAATGACGGCAGTGTTACGACCTTGCTTGCAGTGCAGGATGGGCAGGTGCGAGCGTGTATTGCAATAATCCGTGACGAGCTGTCGTGGTCGCCGCACGTCGGCGAAATGCGCATCGTCGTCGCCTCCGCGATGCGGGGTAAGGGGCTCGGGCGGGTTTTGGTAGAGGAATGCTTTTCCATTGCGTTGGAGCTCGGCGTTGAAAAACTGATCGCGTATATGACGGCCGATCAGGTCGCAGGAATCGCGCTGTTCGAGGATCTTGGCTTCCGTGCCGAGGCCGTGCTGAGCGAACACGTGCGAGACCGCGACGGCAACAAGTTTGACGTCGTCGTGCTCAGCCACAATGTGAACAAATTCCTCGCGAGAGTAAAAATATTCGGCGACGACGAGCCCGAGTGATCTAACCTTACCCGATATTACCGGCGAGCATGCCGCGGTAAGGGAGGAGTGTGGCAGAATGAAACCGGCTGGCGACGGGCGCCGGTGGAACAAGAGCGCGGCCGAAGTGTGCATCAGGCGACCTTGAACCCCTCGTAGTCGCGCTCGACCGGGGCATCCTATAGGACCGGGGCATCCTACAGGAGAGGGATAGCATGGTTGAGCGATCGCAGCACGCCGCCGATGCCGCTGCGCCGCTCGAACTGAGCGGCGGACCGTACTCGTGGTATGTGCTCTCGGTGCTCGTGCTCGTCTACGCATTCAACTTCATCGATCGCCAAATCCTGTCCATCCTGAACGAGGACATCAAGGCGGATCTCGGCCTGACCGACG
>JANOVQ010000581.1:0-2455 GCA_031417495.1 Pseudomonadota bacterium
TGATCTGCTGGTACGCGGGTGGCGGCCACAGTTATCAGGCGCATCGCCGCGCCCATCTGCAGCGCAAAAAACACCCGGCGGACGCGTTCATCAACCCCGACACCGGCGCGCAGGACAGTGCCGCACGCGGCCACACCGAGGGTGCGATGGCGCGCGAAGTCGGCATGCCCGGAGGTTATGACGTCGGTCCGCAACGCATCTCGTGGCTTGGTCAGCTAGTCACGAACTGGATGGGCGACGAGGGCTTTTTGCGCAAACTCAAGGTCAAGGTACGACGTCCGAATATTTTTGGCGATGTGTCATGGTGCCAGGCGCGCGTGGTCGAGAAGCGCACGGAGGAACGTGTGCACGTGGTGGATCTCGAACTCGCAGTTGTTAATCAACTGGGCGAGACCACGGCGGAGGGCACTGCCGTGGTGGCGCTGCCGGCGCACGGCAACGGATAGAACGAGTAAGCGACAAGCAACGGCCATGAGCTGCACTGGCTGCGGACACGAGAATCCCACGGGCAACCGCTTCTGCGGTGGTTGCGGCGCCGCGCTCAACCATCCATGTCCCGCGTGTCAGCACGACAATCCACCTGACCATCGTTTCTGCGGTGCGTGTGGCGCACCGCTGCAGGCGGCAACGCGAACGCACCCGGTGGCCGTTCGTGAGCCACGGGCTTACACCCCCAAACATCTGGCCGACAAAATCCTGCAATCGAAGTCCGCGCTGGAAGGCGAGCGCAAGCAAGTCACCGTGCTGTTCGCCGACGTGAAAGGTTCGCTGGCGCTGGCTGAGCAACTTGACCCGGAAGCCTGGCATCAAATCCTGGAACGCTTCTTTGCGATTCTGAGCGCCGGCGTGCATCGCTTCGAAGGCACCGTCAATCAGTACACCGGGGATGGCATCATGGCGCTGTTCGGAGCGCCGCTTGCGCATGAAGACCACGCGCAGCGCGCGTGCTACGCGGCGCTGCATCTGCGTGATGAGCTCGCGCGCTACGCGCGCGAATTAAAGCGCACGCAGGGCCTGAGCTTCTCGACTCGTATGGGTGTTAATTCTGGGGAGGTGGTGGTCGGCAGGATTGGCGATGACTTGCGCATGGACTACACCGCGCAGGGCCACACCGTTGGTCTCGCACAACGCCTGGAGAGTCTCGCCGAACCCAACACCTGTTATGTGAGCGCGGCAACGGCGGCGTTGGTCGCCGGTTACTTCGCACTGGAGGATCTCGGCGAGTTCCAGGTGAAAGGCGTGAGTACGCCAACGCGCGTGCATCGCCTGGCCGGTGCAGGTAGCTCACGCACCCGCTTCGAGATTTCACGCGCGCGGGGGCTGTCGCGCTTTGTCGGTCGTACGGATGAATCGCAGACGCTCGCCGCCGCGCTGGCACGGGCGCGCGCAGGCCATGGGCAGGTGGTCGGGGTGGTGGGTGCGGCGGGAGTCGGCAAGAGTCGTCTGTGTCATGAGTTCATCGAACGCTGCAAGACGGAAGGCGTGCCGGTGTATCAGGCCCATTGCCCGGCGCATGGTCGCCACATTCCGTTCATTCCAATTCTTGATCTGTATCGGAATTACTTCGGCATCACAGCCCAGGACAGTCCGGCCCAGGCGCGCCAGAAGATTGCCGGAGCGCTGGTGCTGTTGGATCCCGCCTTGCAGGAGGCGCTGCCGGTGCTATTCGAGTTCATGGGGGTGGCCGATCCGGAGCACCCGGCCCCCGCGCTTGATGCTGACGCACGTCAACGTCAATTATTCGCGCTGTTGCGACAGGTGTATCGCGTCCAGGCCGAGCGTGGAGTCGCCACTGTAATCCTCATTGATGACGTGCATTGGATCGATCCGGCGAGTGATGCGTTCATCGCGCAGATCGTGGAAGCGACGGCCGAGCACAGTCGCAATCTACTGCTGCTGAATTTTCGACCGGAATACACTGCAGCGTGGATGCGGCGCGCGCACTATCAGCAGTTGCCGTTGGTGCCGCTGGCGCCCGCAGCAATCCAGGATCTGCTGGAGAGCCTGCTCGGTCGCGACGGGAGCTTGGGTGATCTGGTCCAACGCATCATGGGCTGGACGGGGGGTAATCCGTTCTATACCGAAGAGCTGGTGCGCGAGCTGGTCGAGGCACGCTCGTTAACGGGGCCAGCGGGCGCTTATCGGTTGATGACCGACGTTAACGCGCTGCAGATCCCGACCAATGTGCTGGCTGTCCTCGCGGCGCGTATTGATCGCCTGGGCGAGCGCGAGAAGCAGGTGTTGCAGGCGGCGGCAGTAATAGGCAAAGACTTTGCCGAACCGATACTCAGACGCGTAGTCGCCGCACTCAACCAGGCACCGCTCACGGAAGCCGAGCTCGGCACGCTATGCGGGGCGTTGACGGATGGCGAATTCCTGTACGCCGAAGCGCTCTATCCGGTGGCCGCATACGCGTTCAAACATCCGCTGACCCATGAAGTCGCGCTTGGCTCCC
>JANOVQ010000582.1:0-10401 GCA_031417495.1 Pseudomonadota bacterium
CCAGCAGCGGCCGCTCCGGAAGCGCGGCGATCAAGTGTCGAAGTTCCTCATCGGTCAAGGTTCGTAACTCACCGTTACCGGCACTTGGGCCTCCAGGTATTTGGAAGCTAATAGCCCCGGGACAGTCCTCTCCACTCGCGGTAAGTACTGCAAACTCATTGCCGGCAGATATTCCTAAACGTCGGCACAGGGGGCGAATTATTTCGGGCTCGGGAAGCAAATTCAAACACCAAGTGCGCAAGGATGGATGCTCCAGCGGCTGCCCAGTGAATGGGTAAAGGAGCGAGATAGAGGCCCGACAAGAGGGCTCGCGCGCCGCGTCTAACTTGCTCGGAATAAAGGCCCATCGTGCTGAGGTTATCGCTACCAAATGTCCGATTGAACCTTGCCCTAGCCGTACCTCAAGTTCTGGCATGATCGGTCCAATGAAGCGAATCCCAGCCGCGCTCCTGCAGCGATAATTCCAAGCCCAAGAGCTCGAGGACTTTTAGCACACGGCCAATTTCTAACGTGGGCTTGCCGTTTTCGAGTTCGGACAAAAAGCGGGTTCCCACACCGGCCAACGAGGCGAGGTCGCGCTGAGTCAGCCCAGAACTCCTCCTGCTTACCCTTATGCGTCTTCCAAGCTCTACAACTGTCATAAAAATCCTGTACCGAATGATATTTTTGACTATTGACCTAAAACTACAATTTAGTCCTGAGATGGACTATTTCAGCGGTTATGGAAACTTCACAACTATAAGTTCCCTTACAGGAGGATTTTAGAGAACAAGAAAGTGCTGACGCCAAGGCTAAAGGGGTTTACAGGAACTTCCAAGTTCGATGATGAACGCGATGTCACCCAATCTGGAACTATGAGGCAAGGTCTCGGGAAAATTTAACGCTAATTCTAGTTGAAGTCTATAATTTATTAAAAATCAATTAGTTATTTTATCTTTATAGAATTACCACTAAGATTGCGTCCGTTTACCGCCATTTAGTGCCTGTTGTTCTGCGGTGAGCGGGGACAGCTTTCTGGGCGATAAAGACTGTTCTGATTCTGACTTCCTGATCGCTCCTTAAGGGCTTTAGAAAGCGGATCTCGCTGGCAATCTTGGTGGCCATTGGCTCACCATCCATATAGGCAATAAGCGCGCTATTGGTGTTGGGGATTCTTACACCTGGGCCGAGAATTCCGACCATGTTCAAGGGATCCGCTGCACTGATTATCTCGATATGCCCCGTGCACGCCGCACCTCGCACGCGGCGCAACCCGGCAATCGCCGTCGGCAGCGCGAATTGTTCGCCAGAAAAGCCCGCGACAAAGCGCCCTCCCCTTACCTCACCGCGGGCTTCCATTCGGCGCAGGCAATACAAAAGATTGCGCCAGGAAGCGACACAGCCTTCGCGCTCGAGAACTCGTCGAAATACGACGCCGTATCGGGCGAGTAGCGAGCGCACAATCGGTTCAACCTCATCAATCGCTGAGAGGCGGGAAGGCTGAACCTCTTCCGTGGATTCAACCGAATACCAACGTCCGGCATCCTCAATGCCGAGTACCGGACCGCGCCGGCGGCGAGCCCCCCCAAAGGGTTTTCGTTTCGCGCTTGGAATGAGCAGAACCCGCAACCCTAATGCGCTGTCAGAAGTTACGAGGCCATTCGTGACTAATTCGCTCAGAGCAGACTCGCACTGTGTTCTTAGTAATTTAGTTCCTTCCACCAAGTCATCGAAAAATGAAGCGCCACGCGTCCGCAGAAAGCTTCTCAACACGCTCGCAGGTCCACTCAGTTCCAGGAGATCCATCGACGGCCTCTGCGCGAAACCCAGCCACGTAGAAAGATCGTGCCGCGGGCTAAATGTGATCGGAGAAACCCGGGACAGATTCGCCCCCGGGCTACAACCATTGCGTGGTCTAAGTCGCAGCCAGCAAATCTTGCCGCTGGTAGTCAAGCTGTCGAGGTAGTTGCCTGCGTAATCTCGGACTCGCAAGGGCAGCAGCGCCGTCTCCCAGCTACTTGCTGGTGCCTCGAATCCGGCTAGAAGTTCCAGGATTTTCTGGGTCGCAGCCGGTCCCTCCACCGCGTTGCTGGCACCTGCAAACTGCCATTCAAATAAAAATCTAGTGAAATCAGCGGCTGAAACCGGCTCAATTTCTGCGCGCAGCCGATTAAGGGTGTAGCGGTGAATCCGTGCTAGCAGCCGGCGCTCGCACCACTCGACCTCAACCGAAGAAGATGAAAATCTTCCGCGCAGCACGATTCCCTGAGTTTCTAGCTTGAGGAGGCTAGACTCGATCTCCGCAATCTCCAGACCGATACGGTTGGCCAGCATGGATGCGGTTATCGGGCCGCAGATATCGAGCCAACCGCGAACCACCGCGTGCCGCGCATCGTCCCGATTTTTTAACGCCGAGATAAACCTAGTTGATGGCGGGTTGGTCAAAATCCCGGGCCACAGGGCGTTCGCATCGTCCACGTTCTCAGTGGCGATCCAAACGCCAGCGGCAAGGTGCGGCCGATGGCCCACAACTGCACGACCGTCCGTTACCAGTTCGCCAAACCATCTAGGGATATCAAGCGCAATCTGGTCGGCGTCTGGATTTGCCTCTTGCGCGAAAGCCGCAGGCTCGACCACCACCAGAAGACTTAGCGCATCGTGCAGCTCGTCCTTATTGCGCGGGTTCGGCCAGACCTCTGAAATGACCCGCGCAATTGCGGCCGGATCTAGTGCACCGAGATCCTGCGCAGTGTCAGGATCCAGCCAGCGCCTGCTTTGCACGGCCTGTGTGCGCCGTTCCTCTAGCGGCGCATCGTCGAGAAATGCGTAGGGATTTGCATTAAGTACGGCTTGCGCAAAAGGCGACGGGGCAGTCAGATCTTTGGCAACCAAGCGCTTCTCACCCCGCTCAATTGTCTCCAGCAGGCGCTCCAGTCCCTGACAATCCATCACTTCACTCAAACAGTCATTGATCGCTTGAGTGACCAGCGGATGATCCGGCACTTCGCGTGCCCCGCGCAAATTCTCCGCGCACGCGAGTTGTTCAGGAAAAACCACTGATACCAAGTCTTCCGCATTCATCCTGAGCAGCCTGGGCGGAGTACGCTTGCCGTTGCGACTACGTTGAATCGCGAGCGCGCAGCAGGCCACCCAACGCCAACGGATCGTAAACATCGGCGCATCCAATAGGGCTTGAATCAATACCTCTCGGACCGAACTCGATTTCAAATACTTCCAGACATCTTCGAGCGGAAAGCTGTGCACGGCGCCGAGCGAGATTACGATGGCATCTTCCACCGCAGCAGCCTGCAGCTCAAAGTTGAACTGTCGACAGAACCGTTTGCGCAGCGCCAAGCCCCAGGCGCGATTTATGCGCGATCCAAACGGTGAATGGATTACCAGCTGCATGCCGCCCGACTCATCAAAAAATCGCTCCAGCACCAAGGTGTCTTGGGTAGGCATGACGCCGAGCGCGAGCCGCCCGCCCGCTAAATACTCGAAGATCTGGCTTGCGGACGAATAATCGAGCCCGTGAGTCTCCGTAAGCCAGGACATCAAGCTCGCTTGTCGATGCGCTGGTGCGACCAAATCCAAGCGTTGGTCGAACTCCGTGCGCAGTCGCGCTACGGCTGCCGAAAGTTCCGCACTCCGCGCAGGCGCCTCACCGAGCCAGAAAGGCATGTTCGGCGGTTGACCGTGGGCGTCCGCCACCCGAATTGCTGCTTGATCGATCTTTAAAACACGCCAGGAGCTGTTACCTAATTGGAAGATGCTGCCGGGAAGACTTTCGATCGCGAAATCTTCATTCACCGTCCCCACAAATTGCCCGGAAGGTTCGACGATGACGTCGTAATCCGCAGAGTCAGGAATAGCCCCGCCGCAAGTGATCGCCACCAGGCGCGCGCCAATTCGTGGCCGGATACGGCGATTGACTTGATCAAGGTGCACATAGGCGCTGCGCTTGCCGCGCGCAAAGGCGAAGCCTTCGGCGAGCATTAAGAGAAGCTTTTCAAATCCCTCTAGCGCGAGATCCCGATAGCTATAGGCACCCTGACACAACTCGAATAATTGCTCGAAACCAAACTCCTCACAGGACACCTCGGCGACGATCTGTTGCGCGAGAACATCAAGCGCCGGACCCGCGATATCTATCCGATCAAGCTCGCCGCGCCGCGTCATATCGAAGAGTGCAGCGCATTCGATGAGTTCATCACGCGTCTGCGGAAACAACCGCCCCTTGGCCAACGCATCGATTCGGTGCCCCGATCTCCCCACGCGCTGGAGTAACACGGCCAATGAGCGCGTGGACCCGATCTGGCAGACCAAATCGACCTCGCCGATGTCGATTCCAAGCTCTAGCGAGGCGGTCGCCACGAGCGCCTTTAATTCGCCGGCTTTCAGACGTTGCTCCGCCTGCAGGCGTAACTCACGGGCCATACTTCCATGGTGCGAGGTGACCAATTCGGAACCGACGCGATCACTCAGCGCCTTGGCCACCCGCTCCGCCATTCGTCGCGTATTCACGAACACCAAGGTGGTTTTGTGCTGTCCGATCAATTCTGCGATGCGGTCATAAATCTCGCTCGACGATTCCCCGGAGAGGACTGCTTCGAGCGGTGCCGTCGGCAACTCGATGTTCAGTTCACGCTTGCGCGCATGCCCTTCGTCGATAATCGCCAGCGCAGCGGTAAGATTTTCGGCTTCACGGGTACCGACCAGAAATTTAGCGATGTCCTCTAAAGGTTTTTGGGTGGCGGAAAGTCCCAGTCTGCGCGGGCGAGAGGCTGGCAACCTGGCAAGTCTTTCCAGACTTAAGGCCAGGTGCGCGCCTCGCTTCGAGCCGGCTAGGGCGTGAATTTCGTCCACAATCACCGTCCGCGTAGAGCGCAACATTTCGCGCCCGCTGTCACTCGTCAACAGAATGTAGAGGGACTCCGGTGTCGTCACGAGAATCTGCGGGGGATGCTTGCGCATCAAGGCACGTGCGGCCTGCGGCGTATCACCGGTCCGCACCGCGGTCCGGATGGGCACGTCCGGATAGCCAGCAATGGCGAGTTGCTCGCGAATACCGGCCAGCGGCGCTTCAAGATTGCGCTGAATATCGTTACTCAACGCCTTGAGGGGCGATATGTACACTACCTGCACACCCGAGGGCAGTGCGCCCGCCAGCCCCTGTTGCACGAGCTCATCAATCACGGAAAGAAAAGCCGCGAGCGTTTTGCCAGCGCCGGTGGGCGCGGCCATCAGGAGGTGTTTCGATTCCGCAAGCGCGTCCCAAACTCGCGCTTGGACCTGCGTCGGCGCCGCAAATGCACCGCTGAGCCAAGCCTCTACTGCGGGATGAAAGTAATGCGTGCGCATGGGCTGAGCGTAGCCTGAAGCCCGCTCCGCCACCAGCTTTCAAGCTGGCTCAGTCCGCCTGCCTCCTCTTGCGGTTGAGTTTTAAGGGTTCAACCCGGATGATCGCCACAGGGAGAAACGATGCAACCGACACTTTCTGATCAATCTGCGTTCAAAGTCACCGCAATCGGTGTCGTGAAAACTGCGGTCGCTGACGCCCAAATCTCTAAGACGAGAAGAGAGTTGATGTCCGAAATCATCGTGTTTCCGGCCTACACAGCTGCGCTCAGCGGCCTCGAAGAATATTCGCACTTGATAATCTTGTTTTGGATGGACCGTGCGCCGCCCATGCAAGAACAGACCGGGCATCCGCGAGGGGATCCGGCACAGCCAGCGCGTGGTGTCCTCGCGATGCGCGGCAGGGCGCGCCCCAACCCACTCGGACTCGCGGTGGTGGATCTGGTTGAACGTCACGCAAATAGTCTGCTGGTACGCCGCCTGGACGCCTACAATGGCTCCGCCGTGATCGACATCAAGCCCTACGATTATTACGACGCCTACCAGAACATTCGTGTGCCAGTTTGGTCCAATAGCGCAAGCCGTCGCGCCGCGAACGAATCGCCGCCAAGTTCCTAAGTTAGAGACCCCACAGAACATCCCCATGACTCGAATCCACCTACCCCGCGGGATTTCTGTCCTTGAGAAGTGGCTGGCGCCTCTCTTAACGGCAATGCTGCTGTGCGGTCCGGCCCAGGCGAAGGACCCCGCAAACTACGGCAATTGGACGGCAAAGTGCGAGGAGCCGCATGAAGACAAGCAAGGTGGTTGTTTCATCTTCCAAAACTTAGTGTTGCGCGAGGGAGGTCAGCGCGTGCTGCAAGTCGCAATCGGTTACGTCCCCAAGACGACCGAGCCTATTGCGTTGATTAGTCTGCCACTAGGGATTTCCTTACCGCCGGGCGTCAGTATTGAACTTGCTAACGGCCAGCCCATCCGCTTTCCGGTAGAGCGCTGCGAACCCAACGGTTGTCGCGCAGGGCTAAAATTAAAGGAAGATTTTTTAGCCGCGTTGAGACATGCAGAAACGCTGACTGTCCGTTTCCATGATGCCCAGCGACAGCCAATTGAAGTGCCGCTTTCATTGTCCGGTTTCGCCGCCGGACTTGAGGCTCTTAAGCAGAAATCTTCGGCCGCGAACTAGGCCCACATGGGCCTAAGGACACTGCGCCAGGCGCGCGAGATCAAGCCTGCTCGATAACTCAGGATCAAATCCAGCGCTTTCACCAGCGTTGACTTCAAGCACGTAGCGGATCGGCATTGGTGGCGTGATTTTCCGCAAGGAGGTCGGCTCAGTGGTCCGTTCCACAAACAGCAAGCGACCATCCTGCGCAAAAAAAACCATGTCGAGCGTGATCAAGGTGTCCTTCATCCACATGGACACGCGCCGCTCATGCCCAAAGTCAAAGAGCATCCCATGCCGTTGCGCGAGAAGATTACGACCCATCAAGCCCGTCGCGCGTTGTTCATCATTCCGCGCGAGTTCGACCGTAAAGCGCACGTCCACACTCGGCGCAGTGTTGATCACAATCTCGCAGTTCCGCGCCATCTCAGCGGCAGAAGCGACTGGCCCAAACGCCAACAACCAGATCGCTTGACAGATGGCACTGCCTCTCACGTTCCAAACCTTCGCTCCGGGCCTGGCACCACCTGCAGAATTCGAAGTTCCCCTAGCCGCCGATACAACCGCACACTAAACTCCTCGCCGATCATTATCACCGTCATGCAAATGCGCACCGCAGGAGTATCCATGATTCTACGCACAATCACGCTATTGATTCTGGCCCTATCATTTGTAAGCGCCCAGGCCCATGGGCCGTCCCGTCAAAAAGTTACCCAGGAAATAAAAATTAATGCCCCCGCCGCCAAAGTGTGGGGGATCATCGCTGACTTCTGTGCAATCTCCGTGTGGCATCCAGCCATTGCGAAATGCGCCATTGAGGGTGCAAATGGGGTTGGTGCGCAACGCACCTTGCGCGTCGGGAAAGTCGACGGTCCGCAGATTCTAGAAGAACTCCAGACCTACGATGCCCCCGGCATGATGTACCGTTATCGCATTCTGAAAACCGATAATTCAGTATTGCCGGTGAGCACCTATTCGTCCTTCCTGAGCGTCAAGGACAACGGTGATAACACGGCCACCGTGGAATGGCGCAGCGGCTTTTATCGCGCCTATGCCAAGGGCAATCCGCCACCCGAGTTAAATGACGAAGCGGCAGTTAAGGCGGTCACAGACGTCTATGCGCTCGGCCTCGCGAACCTGAAAAAACTCGCCGAGAAATAAGCGTTCGCTGGAAGATGAACTACGCGGCTGCCCGGCAGAGTCTCGGCACGGGACTGCTGATATTGCTATTGTGGCCAACTGTTCGCGTGGCCAGTGCTACCCCCTTTGCCTTCGCGACCAACCAAGGCGCGAACAGTGTCACCGTGATTGATCTCGCAAACAACCGGCCGCTCAAGAATATTCCCGTCGGCCAGGCACCGGCCGGGATCGCGATTGAGCGCCACCACCACAGAATTTTCGTCACTACCCCCGCCGCCCATGCGATTAGTGTCCTGGACGCTGGCACCCTCACGCAAACGAACATCATTGCGTTTCCGGATGAAGTTCTTGGCATCGCCGCGGATCCGGTCCGTGACCGGATTTATGTTGCCGACTGGAACGGCAATCGGGTGGTCGTCATCGACACTCAAACACTCCACACAGTAGGCACCTTCACCACTGGCCGCACCCCGGCCGGCGTCGCGGTCAGTACGGCCGGCGACCGCTTAGTGGTCGCGAACCGCGACGACAACACCGTCAGCGTGTTTGATTTAGGCACCAATGAGTTACTCGCCATCCGACCCGTTGGGAGGGCGCCATTTGGCGTCACGATTGCACGCGATGGCAGTGAATTTTTTGTCGCCAACGTGCGAAGCGATTCGGTTACCGTGGTTAATTTAAAATCGCTCCGCACCATTACCGAAATAAAAGTGGGCGATGCACCGTATGCAATTGCGCACAATCCTGCCCGCGCGCGCCTGCTCGTGACCAATCAACAGTCGGGGGATGTGTCAATCATCGATTTAACTCGGCATCTCACCCTGGCGCAGCTCCCAGTTGCTGATTATGTGGAAGGGATCGATTACGACGCCAAACTTGATCGCTACTACGTTGCTAGTTGGTTCGAAAATACGCTGACCGTGATCGATGGCAAAACGGAGCAAATAATCGCGCGGATCCCGTGTGAAGATGGCACCCGCGCATTCGGGAAATTCATTCTACGGTAGGCAGCCCCAGCGCTTCTGTCAGGCCCTCACGAAAACTCGGAAAATTGGGCCGCCAGCCCACGCGCTGCATCGTCGAACGGGGATCGACCACCTTGCCAGACTCTAACTTCGAAGCTAATTCCTCGAACACTGGCGCCGGCGCACCCAGTGCTGCTGCCGTGTACTGATAGTAAATCTCGCGTGTGATCGGCGTGCCATCACTGCCCAGCTCAATGCGCGCGGTGCGCTGAGAATCCATACAGGCGCGGAGTAACGAAACCGCATCCAAGCAATGAATAAGATTGAGAAGTGCCGACGGCTGACCCGGAATGCGCGCGCCGGCGCGCAGCGCCTGCGCGCCGATCACCCGCCCCGCGCCATAGAGCCCCGCTAAGCGCAGGACAAATCGCGCGGGCGCGTGCAGCCACGCGCTTTCGATGGCCAACAATGTTCGGGCCCGTTCGGAGACCGGCACGACCGCGGATTCGGCGGTCACCGCGCTGCCATTTTCCACGCTATAGATACCCGTACTCGAGGTCAGAATCGCTCTGCTAATTGGCAGAGGCGCCATGAACGCAAGCAGGCGCGCGCGAGCTTGCGGAGTGCCTAGGGCCGAGGGCGTAAGCAGACAATAAACTTGGAGCGTGGCGTTGGCGGGGAGTTCTAAAGCAGGGAGCGCCTCGGCGCCAGCGTCGAGGTCAAACTGGATCCCGCGCGTATTTAGGCGGGTCGCGAGGTCGGCAAGACGGCTCGCTGAACGAGCCGTGATCACTACTTCGCCGCCTTCGCCGCGTAAGTTCGCGGCCAGTGCTGCGCCTAAATATCCGCAACCGATAATAAGATTCGTGGTCATTCGACTGTCACTTGGCAGCCGCCACGACCGACATCAATGTGGGAGGCCGCTCACCGGCGCATGCGCCAGATGTCCGCCGACTCTCAAATAATCGTTCACAGCATCCTGGTGCATCGGTCGCGAATACCAAAAACCTTGTGCGGACGGACACTGCATCGCCCGCAGCCGCTTGACCTGATCGGCCGTTTCGACCCCTTCTGCCACCACCTTCATGCCGAGTGTCACGCCGAGTGTGATGATGGCTTCAACGATCGCGCTGCTATCGACTTTCTCCGACATCGTCTGCACAAAGCTGCGATCAATTTTCAAGGTGTCGTAACGGAAACGTTGCAGATAACTTAATGAGGAGTAGCCCGTGCCGAAATCATCGATGTGGAGTTCAATCCCCAAATCGCGCAAATCTGCGAGCGTGCTCAGCACCAGATCGCCATGATCCATTACCACTCGTTCGGTAATCTCGAGGCGGATCGTATTCGGCGCTAAACCGCAGTCCTCAAGCAAGGCGGCTAAACGTTTCGCCATGTCGTCGGTCAGGAACAACTTGCCTGAAACATTGATACTCATCGCGAGCGGCGGCTCGACCGGGAATAGTCGTTGCCATATGGCGAGTTGATGGCAGGCGTGCTCAATCACCCACCAGCCGATCGGCACCACCAGGCTGGTGTCCTCGACAATCCCGATGAATTCCTCCGGCATCACCATTCCCCGCCCAGGATGATGCCAGCGCAGTAAAGCTTCGAACCCCTGCACGTGTTCGCTGTCCATCGCGATGATCGGCTGGTAATAAATCTCGAATTCGCCCTTGTCCAGGGCCCGACGCAAATCCGTTTCCATCCGATGCTGAAACATCGCCTGATCGTGCATGTAGGTATCGAACACCGCATAGGTCGCCTGGCCAGAGTTCTTCGCGCGGTACATCGCGA
>JANOVQ010000583.1:0-1731 GCA_031417495.1 Pseudomonadota bacterium
TTAACGAAATCGAACAGGCGCTGTCGCAACTCGCAACGCAGTTTTCGAATCATCTATTGGATGCAACGAAGGCCTATTCCCATGATCTGCGCGAACCCGCAGAGGCAGAGGGTCTGCCTGAAAGTCTGCGCAGAATGTCAGCCGCGGCGTGGTCACGCGCGGAAGAAAATAAAGAGCGGCCGGCAGCGACCTCCGAAGCAGGACCCTGGCGGATCACCCTCGATGCACCCTGCTTCGGTCCGTTCATGGAACATTGCCGGGATCGCGCACTGCGCGAGGCAGTTTATCGGGCCTATGTCGCGCGAGCCTCGTCCGGCGCCACCGACAACACTCCGCTCATCAACGAGATCCTGCAACTTAAGACTGAGAAAGCGCTTTTACTCGGCTACCACAACTATGCTGAAGTGAGTCTGGCGCAGAAAATGGCCGGCACCTTGGACGCCGTTAACGCAATGCAGGAAAAGCTGCTGGATGCCGCCTACCCCACGGCGCAACAAGAACTTGTGGATCTCGCCCGTTACGCACAGAGCCACGGTCACCTCGGCACGCTCGCGCATTGGGACATCGCATTTTGGGCCGAACGATTGCGGGAAGAAAAATATGCGTTCACAGACGAACAATTGCGTCCGTACTTTTCACTGGATCGTGTGCTGACTGGGCTGTTCGATTTATGCCATCGTCTGTTCGCGATTAACGTGCGCGCGACCAGTGGCCAGGCACCGACTTGGAATCCTGACGTACGTTTCTATGAAATAGATGGCGCGCAGGGCCAACGCCTCGCGAGCTTCTATCTCGACCCCTATTCGCGCCCGGCAAATAAGCGCGGTGGCGCCTGGATGAACGACTGCATTCAGCGCTCGGTCGGCACCCAGGGCGTACGGCTACCGGTGGCCCACTTAGTCTGCAACGGCACACCGCCGAGCGACGGCGTGCCTTCGCTGATGACCTTTCGCGAAGTGGAGACCCTCTTCCATGAATTCGGCCACGGCTTGCAACACATGCTGACTACCGTCGATTTCCGCGACGCTGCCGGCATCAGTGGCGTGGAATGGGATGCGGTAGAGCTGCCGAGCCAGTTCATGGAGAACTGGTGCCTGCATCGCCCAACCTTGCTGGCGCTGGCCATCCATTACGAAACCGGCGCGGCCTTGCCAGAAGCGCTCTACCAGAAACTCTGCGCAGCAAAAACGTATCGCACCGCGTCTGCGATGTTGCGGCAACTTCAATTCGGGATGACCGACATGGCACTCCATCAGGGCATTGATCCGCAACATCCAGAATCTCCCTTCGACATTGAACGCCGTATCGCCGCGCGCACCAGCCTGTTACCTCCGCTGCCGGAGAATCGGTTTCTATGTTCCTTCGCGCACATCTTCGCCGGCGGCTATGCGGCGGGTTACTACAGTTATAAATGGGCCGAGGTGTTAAGTGCAGACGCGTTTGCGGCGTTTGAAGAAGCGGGCCTAGACGATCCGACAGCGGTCGCCGCCACCGGCAAACGGTTTCGCGATACCGTCCTTGCGCAGGGCGGCAGCCGACATCCGATGGAAATTTTCCGAGAATTTCGCGGGCGTGAACCCGATCCGCAGGCCCTGCTGCGGCATAACGGGTTGCTGGCGGCGTAGCAGAGTGAATTAGTGTCCTCTGTGCCAATCAGTCGCTGGAGGAGACTGGCCGCCGCTACGACTACGCATGTCATCCCTGACATGCTCCGTTACCGCCCGCGCTGCG